>CAXBHD010000069.1:0-13652 GCA_963975335.1 uncultured Devosia sp.
GCCCGCTCGAGGCAAAGCCATGAATGCACAGCACGGGCGGCCCCTCGCCCGCGGTCGCATAGTTCAGGGTCAGGCCGTCGGATAGAAAAGTGGGCATGTTGTCACCAGATGCTGCTTGGGCGTGCCGAAATGCTCTGTTCGCGGCATTGGCGCCCGAAATCAAGTGCCGATTGGTTGGCGCGAGCCTTCCCTTGCTCCCGGCCATGCACTAAGGTCCGGCCAAATCAATCACCGCTTCCGAGTTGTTTCGATGGCACACGGCACTACCCCCCACTTCCACAATACCGAAGGTCTTCGCCAGATCGAGATCGGGTCCAAGGAATTCCAGTGCATTGGTGCCCTGCCCCCCTTTGACCACCCGCACATTTTCCTCGACATGGGCAAGGATAGCGAAATCGTCTGTCCCTATTGCTCCACCCATTATGTGTTCAATTCGCGCCTGGAGGCAGGCACGTCGAGCCCCCTCTCCGCCATTTACCGGGCCGAAGCAGCCTAAATCGAGCTGATATGCCGGGCACCGGTCAAGATTACAGCGACCAGGTCTACTTCATTGCTGGCGCGGGCATCAGCGGACTGACGCTGGCCCTGGCGCTCGCCAAATTCGGCGCCACCGTGGTGGTGCTTGAGCGGCAGGCCGAGATTTCCGAGTTCGGTGCCGGCCTGCAGGTCAGCCCCAATGCCCGTCACGTCCTGGACCAGCTTGGTCTCGACGCCGCCCTCACTGCGCGCAGCCTCGAGCCGGCGGGCATCGACCTCTACCCCCATGGCCGCGAGACGCCGCTCCTGACCCTGGCCCTGGGCCAGCCCATGCGGGAGCGCTTTGGCGCGCCCTATGTGGTCATGCACCGGGCCGACCTGGTCGACGTGCTCTATAGGGCTACCCGCCGCTTTGCCAATATCGACATCCTGTTCGGCGTCCGCAGCTGGGACGTGGTTTCCCATGCCAAGGGGGTGACCGTCTCCATCGACGAGGCCAATGGCCAGACCCGGACAAGCCGCGGCCGCGCTTTTATCGGCGCCGATGGCGTTCACTCCCAGACTCGTCGCACCCTGCTCGATGGGCCACCGGCCGAGGACCGCAAGCGGGTGGCCTGGCGGACCCTGCTGCCGTTTGATTCGGTCGCTGACCAGCTCGCGCTCGACCGTGTCTCGGTGCTGTTCGGTCCCGATTATCACATCGTATGCTATCCCCTGCCGCACCGGGCCCAGGTCAATACTGCGCTCTTCGCCAGAGCCGAGCCGCAGCAGGCAGCCAGCCGGCCGCTGCTGCAACAGGGTCGCCAGCAAAGCGCCCGTCTCGCCGCCATTCTGGACGCGGCAGGCGAAAGCTGGACACCCTGGCCCCTGTTCACTGTGCGCACGCCCCGCTGGTATGCCGGCAATATCGGCCTGGTCGGCGATGCCGCCCATGCCATGGTGCCGTTTCAGGCGCAGGGCGCCGCCATGGGCATCGAGGACGCCGCGCTGCTGGCCCCGCTCCTGGTCGACGAGCCCAGCGCCGAAACGGCATTTGCGCTCTACCAGCAGGCACGCCAAAGCCGGGTGACGCGCGTCGCCAATACCAGCGCCAGCAATGGCACCATCTTTCACCTGCCCTGGCCGCTGAGCGCTGCCCGTGATGCGGTCATTACCGCCCAGGGCAGTTTGGCTCACCTGCAGCGGCTCGACTGGCTCTATGGCTATGCGGCGCATGACCAGCTGAGCCGAACCCTGGCTGGAAAGAGCGCATCACAAGACCCTGAACCGACTCGGTAATCGGCCTATTCGAGCGTTCGGACGCAACCTTCTGCCACCCTTCGGCCTTGCTTTGGGCACAGCGCCTGTGTCAACTGCGCGACACGTCCCCACTCCCTAAAAGCCACGGTCAAGCCCCGACTATGCAAGCAGCGACCCGCTCACGAATGGCCCTCACCTGTATCCTGGTGACGATCCTGCTTGATATGATCGGCGTCGGCATCATTGTACCGGTGCTGCCCGAACTGCTGGAAGATCTCACGGGTGGCAGCGTCGCCAATGCGGCTGTCATCGGCGGCTATCTCGTCTTTGCCTATGCCTTCATGCAGTTCGTCTTTTCCCCGGTCCTGGGCAATCTGTCAGATCGATTCGGGCGCCGGCCGATCCTGCTGGCCTCTTTGCTGGGGCTGACGCTCGATTACCTGATGATGGCGATCGCCCCCTTCGTCTGGTACCTCTTCATCGGCCGCATCATTGCCGGTATCGCGGGGGCGGCGCTGGCCACGGCAACGGCTTACATGGCCGATATCACGCCCCCCCATAAGCGCACCCATCGCTTTGGCCTGATCGGCGCCGCCTTCGGCCTGGGCTTCATCATCGGCCCGGTAATCGGCGGCGAGCTCGGCGAATTCGGCCCCCGCGTCCCCTTCTTTGCCGCGGCAGCGCTTGCCTTTGCCAACTTTCTCTTTGGTCTGCTGGTCCTGCCAGAAAGCCTGCCCAAGGCCTCGCGTCGCAAATTCGATATCCGCCGCGCCAATCCCTTCGGCGCCGTGATTGCCCTGCGCAAATATCCCGCCGTTCTCTGGCTGCTGGTCGTGCTGTTCTTCCTGCAGCTGGCCACGCAGGCCCTGCCCACCATCTTCAGCTATTTCACGGTGGAAGTGTTCAACTTCACCTCCTCCTCGATCGGCCGCACGCTGGGCGCTTTCGGCATTGGCTTCGCCTTCAGCCAGGCCGTCCTCGCCTCGCCTCTGTCAAAGGGCATTGGCGAGCCCGCCGTCGGCATTGTCGGCCTGCTCTTTGCCACGGTGGCCTTTGCCGGCATCGCCTTTTCGGCCGATGTCTATCAGCTTTACCTCTTCATCGCCGTCGGCACGGTCAGCGGGCTCGCCCCGCCGGCCATCAATGGCGTGCTGTCGCGCCAGGTGCCGGACAATAGCCAGGGCGAGTTGCAGGGAGCCGTCAATGCCGCCAGTTCCCTGGCGACCATCATCGGCCCGCTCGGCGCCACGCAGATCTTCTCCTACTATACCAGCACCCCGGCTTCGGGGCATTACTTCCCCGGCGCGCCCTTCATCGCCTGCGCCATTGCCATCGTGATTTCCCTCGTCGTCTTCGGCCTGGCGGCCTGGCGCTTTGAACTCAGCCACCGCCCCAGCCTGGCCGACCATCCCCATGCGCCCGAGACGCCCCCGCCCGGCCAAGTCAGGACTGCACCCCTCGATGACCAGCCCGATAACGATCCGCCCCGCCACTGAGGCCGACCGGCCGGCCGTGCTGGCTATCGTGGCGCCCACTTTGGCCGCCGGCGAGACCTATGCCATCGCCACCGATCTCGACGATGCCGCCGTCCTCGACTACTGGTTTGCACGCAGCCACGAGGTTTTCGTCGCCGAACGCGATGGGGCTATTGTGGGCACCTATTACCTCATGGCCAATCAGCAGGGTGGCGGCGCGCATGTCGCCAATTGCGGCTATATGACCGCGCCGGCGGCTCGTGGCGGCGGCATTGCCCGCGCCATGTGCCAGCACTCGCTTGAGCGCGCCCGCCAGCGCGGCTTCCGCGCCATGCAGTTCAACCACGTCGTCTCCACCAATGTCGGCGCCGTGGCCCTCTGGCAGAAACTGGGCTTTGCCATTGTCGGCACGCTGCCAGGCGCCTTCAACCACCCCCGGCACGGCTATGTCGATAGCTATGTGATGTTTCAGACATTGTAATAAGCGCCGTCCGCAGCCCCCGGAACTATGACGCACGGCTGCTTTGCTTTAACGACTGGGAACGAAATCCCCGTCTTCTGGTTCTCTGTTCAATATGGAGGCCATCATGCCACGCTTTTTCTTCAACCATCGCAGCAAGGACGGTCAGCGCGAGGTCGATATCGACGGCCTCAAGCTTCCTTCGCTCAATAGCGCACTCGAAGAGGCAAGCTTTGCCGCTCAGGGCGCCATGGCCTTGGCCGACACGCCGACCGAAGGCGTGTTCGAGATCGAGGATGGCGGTCGGGTCCTGCTGGCGCGCGTGCCATATGCGGTCACCGCCGACGAGTGCATCGCTACGCCTGACCAGACCAAGCCGACCTGACAAAAAAAGGCCCCGCTGAACGGGGCCTTTTCATATGCTGTCGGACGCTTACTTGCCCAGCGTCGATGGCCAGGTGCCGTGCAGATCGGTGCCGCGGCCGACGATCTCGAAGCCATGCGCGCCAAAGAAGTCGCGCTGGCCCTGGATCAGGTTGGCCGTGCCCAGGGCCTGGCGGTAGCTGTCGAAATAGCTCAGCGCTGCCGAGAGGCAAATCATCGGGAATTCGCCGACCGCGGCAGCGGCCACCACCTTGCGCAGCGAGGGATGGGCATCCTTCATCAGCGCCACGAAGTCAGGCACTACCAGCAGGTTGACATTGCCGCCCTTGGCATAGGCTTCCGACATCTGGTCGAGGAAGCGCGAGCGGATGATGCAGCCGGCGCGCCAGATCTTGGCAATGGTGGATAGCGGCAGCGCCCAGCCATTTTCTTCGCTGGCCTTGGCGATCACCGCAAAGCCCTGCGCATAGGACACGATCTTGCCCGCCAGCAGCGCCTTTTCCAGATCGTCCAGCGTCACGTCGGTCTTGGCCCGGTTGGGCTTGCCATAAAGCGCTTCGGCCGCCACGCGTTCATCCTTGCGCGAGGAGATCGAACGGGCCGCCACCGCGCCCTCAATGGCCGTTGCCGGCACGCCCATCTGCTGGGCGGCGATGGCCGACCAGACACCGGTACCCTTCTGGCCTGCCTTGTCGAGAATCAGCTCGACCAGCGGCTTGTTGGTCTCGCCATCGACCGCGGCCAGCACATGGCCGGTAATCTCGATCAGATAGGAATTCAGGGGACCCTTGTTCCACTCCTTGAAGACATCAGCGCAGGCGGCCGGCGTCATGCCCAGGCCGTCGCGCATCACGCCATAGACTTCGGCGATCATCTGCATGTCGCCATATTCAATGCCATTGTGGATGGTCTTGACGAAGTGGCCGGCGCCGCCCTCGCCCAGATAGGCGCAGCAGCTTTCGCCATTGAACTTTGCGGCAATCGCCGTCAGCACCGCCTCGGCATTGTGCCACTGCTCCTTGGAGCCGCCCACCATGATGGAGGGGCCATGGCGCGCGCCCTCTTCGCCGCCGGAAACGCCGACACCGAGATAGCCGATCCCCTTGGGCTTGAGGTAATCGAAGCGCCGCTGGGTGTCGGTGAACAGCGAATTGCCGCACTCGATAATGGCGTCGCCCTGTTCCAGATGCGGCAGCAGCTGCTCGATCATCTCGTCGACCGGCTTGCCGGCCTTGACCATGATGATGATCGAGCGCGGCCGCTTCACGGCCTGCACGAAATCGGCCAGCGCATATTGGGGAATGGCCTTGCCATCGAGTCCCTGCGCCTTGGCTTCTGACATGAATTCGTCGATACGCCCGGGCGAGCGGTTGTGGACAGCAATGGTATAGCCTTTTTCGGCGATGTTGAGGGCCAGATTGGAGCCCATCACAGCAAGGCCGATCAGGCCGATTTCCGCTGTCGACATACTAGCAGTCCTTCCGAGAATATTCGCATAAGCAGCGCGCAGCGCCTGCCGCACGGCGGCGAACCTGACCACAATACGGCGCCCGACGGAAGCGGTTTTCACGCAAAAATGGGCCAAATTCTCTGTCTTGTATGGTAGTTTTTCTTGCTAAGTCAGGCAAGGTCTGTTGCCTGGCCCCCTTTGGAGACCCTTAATGCCCTCTCCCTTTGATCTGACCGGCAGGCGCGCTTTGGTCACCGGTTCAAGCCGCGGCCTTGGCCTTGCCATGGCCCAGGCTCTGGCCGCCGCGGGTGCCGCCATCGTGCTCAATGCCCGCGACGCCGTGGCTTTGGGCGCCGCCGCCCAGGATCTGGCCGCCACCGGCGCCAGCGTCAGGGCCGTCGCCTTCGATGTCACCAATCGGGAGAGCACCAATGAGGCCATTACCCATATCGAGGACGAGATCGGCCCCATCGACATTCTGGTCAACAATGCCGGCATGCAGTTCCGCTCCAGCCTTGAAGCCTTCCCGCCGGAAAAGTTCGACCAGCTGGTCACCACCAACCTGACCTCGGTCTTCAATGTCAGCCAGCCGGTCTCGCGCCACATGATCGCCCGCGGTCGCGGCAAGATCATCAATACCTGCTCGGTCATGTCCGGCCTCTCCCGCGCCGCCATCGCCCCCTATGCCGCCTCCAAGGCTGCCGTGGCCAATCTGACGCGCGGCATGGCGGTCGATTGGGCCCGCCACGGCCTCAATGTCAACGGCATCGCCCCCGGCTATTTTGCCACCGAACTCAACGAAGCCCTGGTCAAGGACCCCAAATTCAACGACTGGGTCGAGACCCGCACCCCCATGGGCCGCTGGGGCAGGCCCGAGGAACTCGGCGGCGCCGTCGTTTTCCTGGCCTCCGACGCCGCTGCCTTCGTCAATGGCCATATCCTTTACGTCGATGGCGCCTTCACGGCGACGGTTTGAACATGCCCCAGTCCCCCGCCCGCATCATCATCGTCATGGGCGTCAGCTCCTCGGGCAAGTCCACTATTGGCGCCGCGCTCGGCCGGGCCCTGCACGCCCCCTTCCTGGACGGTGACCAGTATCACCCCCCTGCCAATGTCGAAAAGATGCGCGCCGGCACGCCCCTCACCGACGATGATCGCTGGCCCTGGCTTGAGGCTTTGTCAGACGCGCTGAAACAGGCGGCCGACAGGAAGGGCGTCGCTGTCGGCGCCTGTTCGGCCCTCAAACGCGCCTATCGCGATTTCATCACGCAAAAGGCCGGCGAAGCCGTGCTCTTCGTCTATCTCGATGGCAGCCGGGATGTGATCGGCGAGCGCATGGCCAGGCGCAGCCACGAATATATGCCGACCAGCCTGCTCGACAGCCAGTTCGCCACGCTGGAAGTGCCCGATCCGGCCAGCGAAAACACGCTGGTCGTGCCGGTCACCGATAGTGTCGACAAGATTGTCCGCACCGTGGTCAGCACGCAGGGACACCTCAAGAGCTTCAAGCGCTGGCAGTAGTCAGGCTCAGCCATGCCGCGCCGCGCGGCGACAGCCTATAGCCCACGGCAAGGCTTTCGGTCAGGCCAAGCGATTTGAGCCGGCGCACATTGCTCTTGAATTTGGCCTTTTCCCGCCCCAGCGCTTCGGCCAGGTCCTGGGCCGGCGCGCCCGGGCGCTGCCCGATCAGCTCCAGTGTGGCGCGCACCCAGGGCGTCGCGCCATCCATTCGTTCGATCGTCTGCGATAATGCCGCAGCATCCGCCTCGGACAGCTCACTGGCCTCGCGCAACGCCGCCCGCGGATCGGCCCCCATATAGCGCAGCCGGATCCGGTGCAGCGTGCCCTCGCGATTGCCCACCATGGCATCGAGTTCCGCCCGGTCGGCAAATCCCGCCCGCTTGAGGTCCTGCTCGCTGACCCCATTCAACGCCACCGCATCCACGGCCTCGACGGCCAGCACCCCCCCAGCCGTGGTGAGCGTAGCACCCGCCTTGACGGTCGGCCTGACCCAGCGGCGAAACGCCGTGTCCACCCGCCCTGCCTTGATGGCCTCAAAATCGGCTGCATTGATCAGCATAGTACTCTCCTGCCCGCGCCACGCGCGCCGGCTCTTCGCCAAATAAAGGCCCAGACGATCCGCCTATATTCAAAAGCCGCCAGCGTCGAGGCCGGAGGTCCCGGGAGCCCCCTCAAAAGCACCAAAGGTCGCAATGTCAGTCATTTGTTACTCTGCCGCTCTCGGACTTCGCTTGCAGGCTGTTGCCAGGGCCAGCGGCCGGACACTTCGACCTCGAGCGACAGGCTCAGAAATGTGCGGATGATGACGATGCCGGCCAGTACTGCCAGGCTTTCAAGACTGGGCTCAAGCGCCACGGTGGCGATAATGTCGGCCGCCACGAGAAATTCGAGGCCGAGCAGGATCCCGCGGCCGATATCGGCTCGATAGCGCCGAAAGCCGGGCGCGTCGGCCTGTCCCGTTACCGCAAGCACCGCAAACCGCAGCGTGCCGAACACCAGCCCGCCCACAATGATGCCGATGCCGCACCACTCGATGGTCCTGGTGATCAGATGCAGCAGATCTGGCGGCAGGATATCCATGGCGTTAGTTCCCCTTTGCAGGGCAACGCGTCGGCGCCGCAATTGATCCAAACGGCGTCAGGCTTCCCTAGGAAACCGCCACCGGCTTGGCGCTGAACCGTCCCTGTCCATAGGCAACCAGCGCAGCCGCCCCCACCACGACCAGCGCCCCCGCCACCGACCAGGCGTCGAGCGCCACGCCCAGCAGCGTGACGTCGAACAGGAAGGCCCAGACAATGCCGCTATATTCATAGGCCGCCAGCAGCGAGACCGGCGCCCGGGCGACGGCTTCCATCATCAGCACATGGCCCATGCCGCCGAGCAGCCCGGCGCCGATCAACAGCATGAAGGCGCGCTCGTCCAGCTCGGCCCAGCCCAGGGCCATGGTGGCCAGGCCCACCACGCTGCAGATCACGGCAAAGGACAGCGCGATACTGGCCGGCGGATCGGTGCGCGTCAGATCCTTCACCTGCACGCGCGACAGTGCATTGGTCGCTGCCATGGCAAGGCCCGCCGCCACCCCGATCAGCGTGCCGTCGCGCACCGCCTCCCCCACCAGCGAGGGATAGACCATCAGCACAATGCCGGCAAAGCCAAGCACGACGCCGACAAAGATTACCGCGCCCGGCCGCTCGCGCAACAGCACCATGGCCGCCAGGATCGACAGCATGGGCGCCAGATAGCTCAGCGCCGTCGCCATGCCCACCGAGAGATAGGCCAGCGAAATGAACGAGAAGAACATCACCGCACAGCCCAGCAGGCCGCGGATCAGGTGCTTGTGCGGATATTTGGTGCGCAGCGAGGCACCCAGCTGGCCCCTTATGGCGACGTAACCGACAATGGGCAGCAGCGCCACAAAGCTGCGCCAGAATACCAATTGCCCCACCGGCGCCACCTTGGCGGCCTCGTGGATCGCCGCAGACATGCCGGCCATGACGATCAGGGCGAAAGTGGCAAGCCACAGGGCGGCGACGGGATTGGCTTTGGTCATGAATCGGCTCTATGGGGTGCGCCTTTGTATCGGCGCCATCCGCCCGCCAGGCAACAAAAAAGGCGGGCCCGAAGACCCGCCTTGCCTGTTTGATGGCCTGCTTACTGCGCGGCGTAGCCGCCATCCACCAGATGATAGCTGCCGGTGATGAACGAGGCAGCATCCGAGAGCAGGAACAGGGTCAGTGCCGCGACCTCCTCGGGCCGGCCCAGTCGGCCCATCGGATGGAGGGCGCGCAGGCCCTTGATGGCATCGCTGTCCATATTGTCGCCCAGCAGCGGCGTCTCGATGAAGCCGGGCCCCACCGCGTTCACGCGAATGCCCTGCTTGGCATAGTCGATGGCCGTGGCCTTGGTCAGGCCGACCACGCCATGCTTGGATGACACATAGGCCGGCGCACTGGCAAAGCCATTGGTGCCCAGGATCGAGGCCATGTTGACGATGGCCCCACCGCCGCTGGCCAGCAGCGCCGGGATCTCGTATTTCGTCGAATAGAACACGCTGTTGAGGTCAATCTCGACAACCTTGCGCCACTCCTCGACGCTGTAGTCGGCTGCAGCCTTGGCGGGCCCGCCGATCCCCGCATTATTCACCGCCAGATGCAGTCCGCCATAGGTGTCGACGGCGAATTTGATCGCCTGCTCAACCTGCTCGGGCTGACCGACATCGACCGCTACCGCCGCTGCCGTACCACCGGCGCCAACGATTTCATCGACCAGCTTCTGCGCCGGCTCGAGCTTGAGATCGGCCACCACCACCTTGGCGCCACGCGCCGCCAGCTGACGGGCCACTGCCGCGCCAATGCCGGACGCGGCACCGGTCACGAATGCCACTTTGCCGGAAAAATCCTGAGTCATTTTCTACTCCTTTTGCTCCCCTCAATATGGGAACGAAAGCGAAGAATTTCAACGGGATAGCCATGCTACCTGACTCAGAACACACTGTTCGCAACGCCGTGAACAATCACGCGGCTGCCCTCATTCGCCGGCCGGCTCCGGCACGCCGTCATCGCGCGATAGACTGGCATTGTAATAACGGTCATCCTCTGTCACCTCGGTGCCGACCCAATCGGGCAGTGTCACCGCCTGGTCCACAGCCTCGAGCTCGACTTCGGCAATGACCAGCCCGGCATGCCGCCCTTCGAATACATCGACCTCCCAGGTCAGCCCCCCGAACGGCACGAGGTAGCGACGCTTTTCCAGCACATGCGGTTGGGCCATGGCGAGTAGTTCCAACGCATCGGCCATGGGAATCTCATACTCGTACTCCGCCCGGACCATGCCCTTGGCCGCGCCTTTGAGCGTCAATCGCGCCTTGAAGTCATCCCAGGTCCGCACCCGCACGGTCGCCTTGGCATTGGAGGACAGATAGCCTTGGCGGAGCAGCGCGCTCGACTCGGCAAGAGCCTTCCAGCCGTCCGACACGACGAGGAATTTGCGTTCGATCTCTTGCGCCATCGCTAGCCCTTTTCCGGCAGCAACTGCCAATAGTGTTTGAACCGCCGGCCAATTGCCCCGGGCTTTTCGACCACCAATTGCCGCCCCAGCGCGAAAGCCTGCTCGGCCAGCACCGACTGACGGTCGGCAATGACGACCGCAATAGCCCGCTCGGCCCCCGGACTGTCCAGGTCGGGATCGGCGGCCAGATGTTCGTCCAGCACATGCAGATTGTGGTGATCGCCCAGCAATTCGCCCAGCTGATCGAGCCGATCCTTGAGATCGCCCAGCAGATCGGGCGCCGCCCGGGTGAACAGGCTCACATGATGCCAGTGATATTTGGCATGCTTGCGCCATTCATGCAGGGCCTCGGCGGTCGGGGCCTTGCTCGCCTCTTCCATGCTCTCGGCCATGCGCTGATAGGTCAGGCCAAAGCCATCCGCCAGGGCGGCAAATCCATGGCCCCTGATCCGCCAGGACCGCGCCCGATCGCCCACCTGCTCCATGACCTTGCAGAAATCGTCGAGCAATTGCTGCCGATCGACGCCCTCGCCGCCCGCGACGGCTCGGCGCTCCAGCATGCTGGCAACCGCATCGGCCGATCCTGGCTTGATCCGCTCCCCGCGCCCCTCGGCGCGGTCGAAAGCAAGCAGCGCGTGGAACGTTTCCACCATCACCGCCGCATCCCGGGTCCCGGACAGGCCGGCCGCGGCCCCGCGCACCGCCCGGTTCTCTATATCGAAACCGTCAAATCCGGGTTCGACCAGGCGCAGCAGGCCGCGCAGCTTCTTGCAGCGCCGCCGCACGCCATGCACGGTCTCGTCGAAATCGCCCGTGCTGCGACACGCCGCCAGAGCGCGCTCGATCTGATAGAGCGCGATGCTGCGCACCTGCGCCTGCACACCGGAACGCCGTTTGAACTCAAATGTCATGGTCAGAACCCGAACCCCATCTGGCCGGCCGGTGCGCCGACGGACACTCCCTCGAGCGCCAGCATGCGCAGTTTTGCTCCCGCCCCGCCCGGCGCCGAAAAGCCGCCCGCCTTGCCCGAGCTGGCCAGCACCCGGTGACACGGAATGACCAGCGGCATCGGATTGGCGCCCATGGCCTGCCCCACCGCCCGCGACAGCGTCACATCGCCCAATTGGCGTGCCAGGGCGCCATAGCTGGTGGTCTGCCCCCAACCGCACCCCCTCAGCGCCGCATAGACCCGGCGATGGAATGGCGGTTGCCGGTGCAGATCGAGAGTTACATCGGAAAAGTCCATGGCCTCGCCACTCGCATAGTCTTCAATCCGGTTGATCAGAGCATTGATCTGCCGGGATGGATCACCCGGTCGCGCGCCATCGCGGTTGAGGCGCGCCGCCAATGCCGCCGCATCCAGGCCGGGCAGCTGCACGCGTGCCAGACCGATATCGGTCCAGCCGATGCCGAACAGGCCCAGTGCGGTGTCAAAGATTGCGGTTTCCATAGCTGACGCTACCGCGCCAGCCCAGGGCGCGCCAGCAGCACACGCAAAAAAGCCGCCCCTGCGGGCGGCCTCATTCTTGCGACCCGGCAATTACTTCTTGAGAGCGTCGCGCGCGTCGTCTTTGACTTCGCCGACCTTGGACTGAACCTTGCCCTCGACCTTGTCGAGCTTGCCTTCGGCCTGGAGCTTTTCATTGCCGGTCAGACCGCCAACAGCATCCTTGACGGCACCCTTGGCCTGCTTGCCAGCGCCTTCGACTTCATCTTTATGCATGACGGTCTCCTGTGTTGTGTCTGCCCATACAACGGGCCAAACCGCCGGCCGTTCCGCACACATGTCTGTGATGCCGATGCCAGGCCGCGTCGGCCGCGCGGCCTGAAG
This sequence comes from uncultured Devosia sp., assembly GCA_963975335.1. Classification (GTDB taxonomy): domain Bacteria; phylum Pseudomonadota; class Alphaproteobacteria; order Rhizobiales; family Devosiaceae; genus Devosia. The sequence continues at coordinate 12,345 of CAXBHD010000069.1, forward strand.
CAGCAGGGACGGGCAGCATTTGCCCAAACCCCGGGGCCTCTGCTACACGGCAGCATGCTCGGACCCATGCCCACTCTCGCCAATTATTTCCCGCCGCTGGAGCCATACCTCAACGTCCTGCATCAGGACGATGACATTGTGGTCTTCGACAAGCAGAGCGGCCTGCTCAGCGTGCCCGGCAAGGATCCATCTTTGTGGGATTGCCTGGAATACCGCGCCCGCCAGACCTGGCCCACCGCCGGCATGTGCCACCGGCTGGACAAGGATACTTCGGGCGTCCTGGTCATGGCGCTCAACAAGCGCGCCCATGGCCGCATCGGCAGCCAGTTCGAGCATCGCCAGACCACCAAATCCTATATCGCCCGCGTCGCCGGGATCATCGAGGCCGATTCCGGCCTGGTCGATCTGCCGCTGGCCACCGACTGGCTCAACAAGCCGCGCCAGCGCGTCGACTATGAAAACGGGCGCGCCTCGCAGACCGAATGGACCGTTCTCGAGCGTGAAGCCAGTGCCACCCGCGTGCGGCTCCACCCGCTGACCGGGCGCACCCACCAGCTCAGGGTTCACATGAAGGCCATCGGCCATGTGATTCTGGGCGATGCGTTTTATGCCGATGCCGAAGCCCTGGCCGCCGCCGACCGGCTGCAATTGCACGCCGCCGAACTGGGCTTCACCCACCCCACGACCGAGCAGTTCATGACCTTCGTGGCGCCGACCCCGTTCTAGGCCTCGCCCAGATAGCCGACCTCGATGCGCTGGAACAGATGCCCCGGCTTCATCGTGTCGAGCCATTTGCGGAAGGCCGCGACATCCTCGAAGCCGGCGCGCTGCGCGTCCCGCTCGGTGACGTCTTCGGGCGCCATGTCGTCGATCGCCTTGATCGCCAGCAGCCCCACCTTGGTCTTGAGCGTGCCGCCGGCCTTGACCGTCGGCCGGTTCCACCGCCGGAAGATCAGATCGACCTTGCCCGCCTTGATCTCTTCGAGAAGTGCAGCTTTGAGCAACATCAGTCCAGCACCGCCGTGGCCAGTATTTCAACCTTGAGCCCCTCGGCCAGCAACGCCTTGACCACCACGGTGGCCCGCACCGGGTAAGGCTGCGCGAAAAACTCGGCATAGACCGCATTCATGCCCCTGGCGTCGGCGCCCTCGACCAGAAACACCTGAACCTGGACGATATTGGCCAGCGTGCCACCGGCCGCCCTGATCGCAATATCGAGGTTCTGCAGGGTCCGCCGGGTCTGTTCCTCGATGCCGCCGGCCACGATCTCGCCGCTCGCGGGGTCCTCGGCGATGGCCACCAGCCACA
>CAXBHD010000070.1:0-13477 GCA_963975335.1 uncultured Devosia sp.
AACCTGGGCGCGGATCTTCTCGATCATCTTGGCGCGATAGGCGGCCATGGTCCAGGTCGAGGCAATGCCGCAGATCTTGTGCACGAAATTGGCATAGAGCTTGGCGCCGTCGGGCGTGTGGACCACTTCGGGGTGGAACTGCACGGCCCAGATGCGACGCGCCTCATTGGCAATCATGGCGAAGGGGGCGTTGGCCGAGGTGCCGACGACCTCAAAGCCCTCGGGAAGCTCGACGACGCGGTCGCCATGGCTCATCCAGACCTGGTGCTGGCTGCCCAGATCCCAGACGCCGTCATAGAGGGCCGAAGGCTGGTCGACGCGCACTTCGGCACGGCCGAATTCGCGGTGATGGCCAGCCTCGACCTTGCCGCCCAAAGCCATGCACAGAGCCTGCTGGCCATAGCAGATGCCCAGGATCGGCACGCCGGCGGCGAAGATCGCGGGGTCGATGGTCGGGGCGTTTTCGTCCAGCGTCGAGGCGGGGCCGCCTGACAGGACCACGCCGCTCGGCTGCATGGCCACGACGGCAGCGCCAGCGCTCTGGAAAGGATGGATTTCGCAATAGACCCCGGTCTCGCGGATACGGCGCGCAATCAACTGGGTGACTTGCGATCCGAAGTCGACGATGAGGATCGATTGCTGGTTGTCGGCGGGGTCTGGGGTTTTCATGGCGAGCCCTTAGCTGTGCTGGCGAGATTCCGCAAGATGGTGGTGTGCAAGACAGCTCTGTTGCCAGGTGCGCCCGGCAACCAATTGCGATAGGGAACGTTCCGCGCCATGAGCGATTTGTGTCACCCAGAGTTCTCCCGTGCCCCCTAACCGATTGTCTGGCGCCGACTTTTTGCGCGCTGCTGCCTGCATGCTGGTGCTGCTGCATCATCTGGCGTTTCGGCTTGACCTCAACAAGGCGCCCCAGGGGCTGCGGCCGGTGCTGGATTTTCTGGTCATGGGCAGCTTCGGCGTCTCTGTATTTTTCGTGCTGAGCGGGTTCCTGCTGGCGCGGCCATTCTGGCTCGCGCTGGACCGGGGCGAGGCCATGCCCGATCTGGGCGTCTATGCGCTGCGGCGCGGCGCCCGCATCCTGCCCGGCTTCTGGCTGGCGCTGGTAGTGAGCCTGGTGCTCAGCATCACGGTCAGCGGCAGCGTGCTGGATAGCGAGCAGGTGATCCGGTTCCTGGCCGGGTTTTTCCTGGTCAGCGACTGGCACTGGCTGACGCTGTTCCCGGTCGACAATAATGGACCGCTATGGTCGATCGGCTTTGAGGTGACCTCCTATGTGCTGCTGCCGCCGTGCCTGGCGGCGCTGTTTTTGCTCGGCAAGACGGGCTGGGCGGCGCGGCTGGCCTGGCTGGGGGTGATCGGTCTGGTGCTGGTGGTGCATGCTGCCGTGGTGCAATGGGCGCCGATCGACGAGGTCGAGCGCGGCTGGAATCACGGCCTGGTCGGTGGCGCCAAGGCCTGGATGCCGCGCTTCAACCCGATCGGCTTTTTTGCCATTTTCGCCCTGGGGGCGCTGGCTTCCGGGGTGCAGGTGAAGCTGGCGCGGTGGCGGCACTGGGGCTTTGACGCCCTGGGCCTGGCCGCGGTCGTGGCCGCCGGCTGGGTGATGGCCAGCCATATTGGCGGGCTCAATGAGGGCTTTGGCTTTTTGGGCATTCCCTATGGCTTTCCTGCCATGCCGCTGGCCATCGGGGTAGCGCTGGTCGCCCTGCCCTCCTCGATGCTGGCCGGGCGCCTGCTGGACAATGGGGTGACCCGCTATATCGCCAATATTTCCTTTGGCATCTATATCTGGCACTTCCTCGTCATCGGGCTGTTGGCGCGGCTGGTGCCGCCGGCCTTCAACTCCAGCGGGGACGATGCCTGGACCATCTGGCTGTGGTCGGCGGGCGCGACCATTGCCATCAGCTTTGTGGTCGCAACTGCCAGCTTTTACCTGCTGGAGCGGCCCGTGGTGAGCTGGGCACGGGGCCTTGAGGGCCGGGTCGGGCGGCGTGAAATGGTGGCGCGGCGGGTCAGTTGAGCAGGGCGATCGACAGGTTGAGCAGCGACGCAAAACCGACCCAGGCTGCATAGGGGACAAACAGCCAGGCCGAGACCGGGTCCACCCGCCGGGCAGCCAGGATAAAGGCAATGATCAGGCCGAGGATAACCAGGATCACCGCAAAGGCGGGCCAGAGCAGCTGGCCAACGAACCAGACCGGCGACCAGATCCAGTTAAAGCCCATCTGCGCCAGCCAGAGCTTCATGGCCGGGCTTTTCGGCGCGAGCGACCAGATGCGCCAGCCGGCAATGGCGATCATGACATAAAGCGTGGTCCAGACCGGTCCGAAGACCCAGTTGGGGGGATTAAAGGGCGGTTTGGTCAGGCCCTCATACCAGGGGCCGGGGATAGAGACCGAGCCGATCAGGCCGCCGACCCCGACCACGACGAGGATAAACAGGCCCAGGGTGATCCAGGTGCGGGGCGAAGCAGGGTCGATGGAGCGTGTCATGACATTCGATCTCTCGTCACCGATTGGGGCAATCGGCTAACAATAATACGCACAGGAGCACCACATGGTTCAGCCTAGCTGGCAATGCGCTGCAGCAGCGCGCAATAAAAGCCGTCGGTGCCGGTCAGACGGGGGGTCAGCGCGATGCCGCCGCCCGCAGTGATGGTGCCGGAGGGCGCGGCACTGCCGAAAGCGGATTGCCAGAGCGCCCCCGCCTCGACAACCGCGAAACCGGGATGGGCGGCGAGGAAGGCGGCGACCTGGTCGTCATTCTCCTCGGGGAGGATGGAACAGGTGATATAGACCAGGGTGCCGCCCGGCTTGAGGTAGAGCTGGCCCGCTTCGAGGATGGCGGCCTGTTCGGCGACGCGCTGGGCAAGGAGCTCCGGGGAGAGCTTCCACTTGGTATCGGGGCGGCGGCGCCAGGTGCCGGTGCCGGTACAGGGGGCGTCGATGACGACACGGTCCATCTTGCCGACGAGATCGTCGAGCGCGCCGGGCAACGGGGCGCGGACCTGCACATTGCGGGCGCCATTGCGCTTGAGGCGGTCATAGATGGGCGCCAGGCGGCTGCGATCGCTGTCATAGGCAAAGATCTGGCCCTTATTGGACATGGCGGCGGCCAGAGCCAGGGTCTTGCCGCCGGCGCCGGCGCAGAGGTCGAGCACCTGATCGCCGGGGGTGGCGCCGGCCAAGGCGGCAACGATCTGGCTGCCCTGATCCTGCACTTCGAACCAGCCCTTGAGATATCCCTCGTCGGTGGTGACATTGGGGGTGCGGGCATCGCCCGGGCCGGCCGGCATGGTGACCCCGAGCGGGGCAATGGGAGTGGGCTGCGGGTGGAAGCGGTCGAGCGACTTGAGCACGCGGTCCCGCTGGGCCTTGAGGGCATTGGTGCGCAGATCGAGCGAGGGGCGGCCGGCCATGGCCTGGCCCTCGGCGATCCAGTTGTCGCCAAAGGCGCGCTCAAGCGAGGGCGCCAGCCATTCGGGCAGATCGGCGCGGATGTGAGCGGGGGCATTTTCGGGCAAGGGGCCGGTGACGCGGGCAATCTCCTCGGCGCTCAAGGGCGTCGGGGCATGATCGTCTGCGGCAAAGCTCTCGTTGAGAGCAGCCGGATCCATGGCCCAGTCGCGCACGGCGACGGCCAGCACGAGCGCGCGCGGGCTGTCATCGGCCATGAGGGCGGCATGGGAGGCGCGGCGGCGCAGCGCGTCATAGACGAGGTTGCCGATGGCGGCACGGTCGCCGGCGCCGGCAAAGCGGTTGGCAATGCCCCAGGCCTTGAGCGCTTCGGAGACCGGGCGCTTGCGCGTCTCAACATCGGTCAACACGGCAATAGCGGCAGATAGGCGGCCTGGAAGGCGCATGCGAGACCTCTGATTATTCTTCTCTGGTGGGAGGCTGCAGCGAGTTTTCTGCGCTTCCGGTGCTCACGTACTGAATGTACGCTGCGCGCCGGTTCTCGAAAACCCGCCCCATCTCCCACACCAGAGCGAATATTCAAGCGGCCTCTAGGGGCCAGGGGATGCGACGAGAACGCGAAAGAGGACCATTAGCCAGAGGATGGCGAGGACCGCAAGGCCGGTGGTGTAGATGGCGAAGCGCTGCAGGAGGTGATTGGTGGTGACGTGGATGACGGCATGGGCAAGGCGCAGGGCCACGAAGAGACCGGCAGCGGCGACTTCAAGCCAGGTGATGCCGCCCAGGACGAGGGCCAGCAGGGCGACGACGTAGAACAGCACCGGCAGCTGGAACTGGTTGTCGAAACTGTTCGACAGCAGACGCGCCTTGAGCGGATAGGCACTGCGCTCGACCGCAACATCGGCCATGGCGATTTCGCCCGACATGACGCGCGGCACGCGCTCGCGGCCCATGAGGACGAGGATGGCCATGGTGAGGAAAGCCTGGGCGGCCATGGCCAGGATCAGGAGCTTGGCGAGGAGAGGCATGAAGGAAGCTCCGCTAAAGAGTCTTATACGCCCGGCAAGTGCTTTTGGATGCACCGAATTTCAGACATGGGCAGCGGCCGCGCGGCGGAACCGGGCGGCCAGAGCATGGTCGGACGGGGTCCCGAGACGGGCAATTAAAGCTTGCGTGCTCGACGTCAAGACCGCTCGCCAGGGCCGTGGTCAGCCTGACCTCCCGCAAATGGAGAGCCCTCGGGTCATGCCCGAGGGTGATGGTCCATGGATGGGGTCAGGAGCCTGCCCTGCCCCGGCCTAGCGGCCGGAGCGGTAATTGGGGGATTCGCGGGTAATGGTCACGTCGTGGACGTGGCTTTCGCTCAGCGCAGCGCCGGAAATGCGGACAAAGACCGCATTGTCGCGGAAATCCTTGAGATTATGCGCGCCGGTATAGCCCATGGAGGCGCGCAGGCCACCGGCCAGCTGGTGCAGCACGGCGCCGGCTGCACCCTTATAGGGCACCTGGCCTTCAATGCCCTCGGGCACCAGCTTCATCTGGTCGCGCACATCCTGCTGGAAATAGCGATCGGCCGAGCCCGAGCCCATGGCACCGACCGAGCCCATGCCGCGATAGGATTTGTAGGAGCGGCCCTGGTGCAGATAGACCTCGCCCGGGCTCTCATCGGTGCCGGCCAACAACGAGCCGACCATGACGCAGGAAGCGCCACCGGCCAGGGCCTTGGCCATGTCGCCGGAGAACTTGATGCCGCCATCGGCGATGACGGGGACGCCCTGGCGATTGCCTTCCTCGGCGCAGGCCATGACGGCGGCAAGCTGGGGCACGCCCACGCCAGCCACGATACGGGTGGTGCAGATCGAGCCCGGGCCAATGCCCACCTTGATGGAATCGGCCCCGGCATCGACCAGCGCCTTGACGGCCTCGGCGGTGGCGACATTGCCGGCGACGATGCGCACGCCATTGCTTTCGCGCTTGACGCGCTCAACGGCCTCGGCGACGCGGACGGAGTGGCCATGGGCGGTGTCGATGACGAGCAGATCGACACCGGCATCGATCAGCTGCAGCGAGCGCTCGAAACCGGCATCGCCAACGGTGGAGGCGGCGGCGACGCGCAGGCGCCCCTGCTCGTCCTTGACGGCATTGGGGTTGAGCTGGGCCTTTTCGATGTCCTTGACGGTGATGAGCCCGGTGCAGCGGTAATCGGCATCGACCACCAGCAGCTTTTCGATGCGGTGCGTATGCAGCAGTACCTTGGCCTCTTCCTTGGAAATGCCGTCACGCACGGTCACCAGCTTTTCGAAGGTCATCAGCTCGCGGATCGGCTGGGCCGGATGGGAGGCAAAGCGCACGTCGCGATTGGTGAGGATGCCGACCAGCTTGCCGATGGCGCGCCCGCCCTTGCCGCCATTTTCGACGACCGGAATACCGGAAATGCGGTTGGACTGCATCAGCGCCAGTGCATCGGCCAGGGTGGCGTCGGGACCGATGGTGATGGGGTTGATGACCATGCCGCTTTCAAACGACTTGACCATGCGGACCTGCTCGGCCTGCTGCTCGGCCGTCAGGTTCTTGTGGATCACACCCATGCCGCCGGCCTGGGCCATGGCAATGGCCATGGCGCTTTCGGTGACGGTATCCATGGCCGAGGAAAGGATCGGCAGGTTGAGGGCGATATCCTTGGTGACAAAGGTGGAAATGTCGGTCTCGGTCGGCAGGACATCGGACCGCGCCGGCTGCAGCAGCACGTCGTCGAAGGTGAGTGCCGCGTCGCCAGTGATGGTGGTAATAATCTTCGCCAAGGCCAGACCTTTCCGGACTTCTGAGGGGATCAGAACATGGAGGATGCAGAACCGGACGGAAGAGATTTCGTCGGGTTCAGGTTGGCGAGGGTCAATAGCACCGGCAAGGGGTCTTGCATAGGGGGCCGTCCCCCTATGACAGCTTTGACATTTTCCGGCGGTTATCCGGCCCCGGGAAACCCATGCGCCGACAGCAAAATTCTACCATACAAGCCGTCTTGCAGGCTTCTCAGATGCGGCGGGGCGGGCCATAGTGGGGCGTCGCATTCGCGATGCCTCCGATTCCTCCCGGTCCCCCTATCGTGATCCGCGTTACCCCCCTCATCCTGGCGGTCGCCCTGTTCATGGAACAGATGGATTCGACCGTGATCGCCACCTCGCTGCCCGCGATTGCCAGCGATATCGGCAGCGAGCCGATCGCGCTCAAGCTGGCGCTGACGGCCTATTTCGTGGCGCTGGCGATCTTTATCCCGATCAGCGGCTGGATGGCCGACCGCTTCGGCGCCAAGAATGTATTCCGGGCCGCCATTGCGGTGTTCATGCTGGGCTCGCTGGCCTGTTCGTTCTCCTTCTCGCTCGAGAGCTTTGTCGGCTCGCGCTTTCTGCAGGGCATTGGCAGCTCGATGATGACCCCGGTGGGCAGGCTGCTGCTGGTGCGCTCGACACCGCGCAACGAGCTGGTAGCGGCCATGGCCTGGCTCACCATTCCAGCACTGCTGGGGCCGCTGACGGGGCCGCTGATCGGCGGGTTTCTCACCACTTATCTCAGCTGGCACTGGATCTTCTGGATCAATATCCCGATCGGCATTGCCGGGATCATCCTGGTCAGCATCTATCTGGACGTGCCCGAAGGAGGGCCACCGCGCCGGCTCGATTTCAAGGGGTTCCTGATTGCCGCTGTGGCCTTTTCGGGCACGGTATTCGGGCTTTCCGTGGTCAGCCTGCCGGCACTGCCAATTGCCTATGGCTATGCGACGCTGGCCGTGGGGCTGGGCGCCGGCGCGCTCTATTTCGCGCATGCGCGACGCACCGCGCATCCCCTGCTCGACCCCGCCCTGTTCCGCCACCGACTGTTCCGCTCGGCGATTATCGGCGGCTCGTTCTTCCGGGTCGGCGTGGGTGCGGTGCCGTTCCTGCTGCCGCTGATGCTGCAGCTGGGCTTCGGGCTGACGCCGTTCCAGTCGGGAGCGATCACCTTCGTCTCGGCCATCGGGGCGATCATGAGCAAATTCCTGGCGGAACGCGTCTATGCCCGGTTCGGCTTTCCCCGGTCGCTCGGCTTTGCGGCGTTTTTCGGCGGCGGCCTGATTGCCGCGCAGGGCCTGTTCCAGGCCGATACGCCGGCGCCGGTGATCATGGCCGTGCTGCTGGTGGGCGGGGTGCTGCGCTCGGTATTCTTCACCGGCGTCAATGCGCTGGGCTATGCCGATGTGGATGACAAGGAGGCCAGCCAGGCGACAGCCATCGTGGCGGTGGCGCAGCAGCTGAGCATTGCCTTTGGCGTGGCGGTGGCCGGGGCCATTCTGGAAGTCAGCACCCAGCTGCGGGGCACGGCGCTGTCGCTGGTGGATTTCCAGATCGCGTTTTTCGTCGTGGGCGGGCTCAGCGTGCTGGGCGCCTTCATCTATTGGCGCCTGCCGGCGGATGCGGGCAGCAATGTGTCGGGCCACCAGGCCCTCGTCACCGAAAAGGAGTGACCGGGGCGCGCCCCGGCAGATCAGCCCGTGTCCCGTATCACCCCCCTCATCCTCGCGACGGCCCTGTTCATGGAAAACATGGACTCCACCGTCATTGCCACATCGCTGGCCGCCATTGCGGCCGATATCGGCAGCGACCCGATTTCGCTCAAGCTGGCGCTGACCGCCTATCTGGTGGCGCTGGCCATCTTCATCCCGATCTCGAGCTGGATGGCGGACCGCTTCGGGGCGCGCAACGTGTTCCGCGTGGCCATGGCGGTCTTCGTGCTGGGCTCGATTGCCTGCGCCTTCGCCAATTCGCTGCAGACCTTCGTGGGCGCGCGGTTCCTGCAGGGCATGGGCGGGGCGCTGATGACGCCGGTGGCGCGGCTGGTGCTGGTCCGCTCGACGCCGCGGCACGACCTGGTCAATGCCATGGCCTGGCTGACCATTCCCGGGCTGATCGGGCCAATCGTCGGACCGCCCTTTGGCGGCTTCCTCACGACCTATTTTTCCTGGCACTGGATCTTCCTGATCAATGTGCCGATCGGCATTCTGGGCATTGCGCTGGTCAGCAAGTTCCTGCCCGATACGGTGCGGGTGGCGCCGCGGGCCATCGACTTCAAGGGCTTTGGCCTGGCCGCACCGGCCTTTGCACTCTTTGCCTTCGGCACGTCGGTGATCAGCCTGCCGGCCTTGCCGCCGCTGGTGGGGGTCGGCGCCACGATCGTGGGGCTCATGCTGGCCTATCTCTATACCCGGCACGCCCTGGCGACGGACAATCCGCTATTCGACCTGCGGCTGCTGCGGTTTCCGTTCTTTCGCAGCGCCGTGGTGGCGGGCACCTTCTTCCGGCTTGGCCAGGGCGCGACGCCCTTCCTGTTTCCGCTGATGCTGCAGCTGAGCTTTGGCTATACGCCGTTCGAATCCGGCATGATCACCTTTGCCGGCGCCATTGGCGCCATCATTGCCAAATTCGTCGCCAATGCGGTTTTCGTGCGCATGGGCTTCCGGATGGCGCTGGCGGTATCGACGGCGATTTCGGCGCTGGGCCTATTGGCCATGGGGCTCTATACGCCGCAGACGGCCGTGCTGCTGATCATTGCCGTGCTGGTCTTTGTCGGCTTCTGGCAGTCGATCTTCTGGACGGGCAGCAATGCCTTCGTCTTTGCCGATATCGAGGACAAGGATGCCGGCCAGGCCAATGTGATGGCGCAGGTATCGACGCAGCTCTCCATCGCCCTGGGCGTGGCCCTGGGCGGGGGCATGCTGGAGGCCAGCCAGGCCCTGCGCGGCGGCGAGATGGTGCTGGCCGACTTCCACTTCGCCTTCATCGTGCTGGCAGCGGTATGCCTGATCTCGACGGTGATGTTCCTGCGGCTGCCCAGAAATGCCGGGCACCAGCTGACCAATGGACCGCATGGTGGCGGCGGGGAGCACTGATGGAGGGCGCCGGCCTAATCAGCGGTCGTATTCGCCCTCGCCGGGGGAGGTATCGTTGCTGCCCTTAAAGCCCTTGGCGATGAGATAGGCCTCGGCGGAATCGGCGCGGCTCGAGGGCGGCTTGGCGTGATGGGTGGTCTTGAAGTGGCGCTTGAGCATGTGCAGCAGCTCATGCTCGGTGCCGCCCTGGAAGACCTTGGCGATGAAGACGCCATTGGGGGCCAGCACGTCGAGGGCAAAGGCGGCGGCGATCTCGATCAGCTGGACAATGCGCAGATGGTCGGTGGGGCGGTGGCCGGTCGTGGGCCAGGCCATGTCGCTCATCACCAGATCGGCCTTCTTACCGCCCATGGCCTCGATCAGCATGGCGGGCGCGTCGTCATCGGTGAAATCTTTCATCAAGAGCTTCACGCCGGGAATGGGATCCATTTCGAGATAGTCGATGCCCACGATCAGCGGATTGGCATCGGTGGAGCCGATGGCCCGGGCGGCCACCTGCGACCAGCCGCCGGGCGCGGCGCCCAGATCGACAATGCGCATGCCGGGGCGGAAGAGATGGTGGCGCTCGTCCATTTCCTTGATCTTGAAGGCGGCGCGCGAGCGATAGCCGGCGGCGCGGGCCTTGGCGACATAGGGATCGTTGAGCTGGCGCTCGAGCCATTTGGTCGAGCCGGTCTTGCGGCCCTTGGCCGTCTTGAGCCGGATCTTGAGGTCCTTTTCGGACTTGCGTCCGCCGGTGCCGAGAGCTTTATCCACCATTGGGGGTTCTCCGAGGATAGCGCGAGGCACGCGACCGGGCCCGGTCGGCATCCATCAGCGAAATTAGAATTCCTTCGCGCAGGCCGCGATCGGCGACGCGCACGCGATCGGTGGGCCATTCACGACGAATGGCCTCAAAGATGGCGCAGCCAGGCAATACCAGATCGGCGCGGTCACGGCCAATGCAGGGATGGGCGACGCGCCGCTCGAAGGGCATGGCGAGCAGCACGCGCATGGTTTCATCAACCTGGTCGCGGCCCATCCACAGGCCATCGACCTTCTGGCGCTCATAGCGTTCAAGGCCCAGATGCAGGCCCGCCAGGGTGGTGACGGTGCCCGAGGTGCCGATGAGATGGACGGCGTGGCTGGCGATCATCTGGCGCAGCTTTTCGCGGCCGCGGAACTGGCGCAGATGCTCGCTGACATGGGCGACCATGGCTTCGAAGACCTCATGGGTGACGTCGACGCCGCCGAATTTCTCGGCGATCGAGACGACGCCCACCGGCAAAGACTGCCAGGAGCGGATCGAGGCGGCCATGCGGCCCTGCGATTTGGGACGGCCGCCGCGGAAATCGAGCCAGGCCAGTTCGGACGAGCCGCCGCCAATATCGAACATCAGGGCGCCGGCCGCCTCGGAATCGATGAGGTCGGCGCAGCCGGTAACGGCCAGCTCGGCCTCGGTGCGGCGATCGACGATTTCGAGATCAAGGCCGATCTCCTGCTTGACGCGGGCCAGGAAGGCCGGACCGTTTTCGGCGATGCGGCAGGCCTCGGTGGCGATCAGGCGCATGCGGGCGGGCTGGTGCTCGCGCAGCTTGTTGCGGCACTGGCGCAGGGCTTCCATGGTCCGTTCCATGGCCGCTTCGCCCAGGCGCCCGGTGACGGAGACGCCTTCGCCGAGCCGGACGATGCGGGTAAAGCCATCGAGGACGCGGAAGCCGTGATCATGCGGGCGGGCAATCAGCAGGCGACAATTATTGGTGCCGAGGTCGAGCGCCGCATAGAGCGGCCCGCGATGCTTGCGGGTCGGATTGGCGGCGGGCGCTGTCCGCGTGTCCGTCTGAGCAGGGGGCCGGTGTGTCCCTGCCCTCCCCGGCTGGTCAGGACCAGTCGAGGGACGGAGTGCCGGCTCGTCCGAAGACAAAGGTACGGCGGCGGACCGATCGGAATCGGTCACATTAGTCTCCTGATGTGCGCGGTCGCTGAGCCCGGATGTGGCCGGTAGCGCCCATCGCACGTAATGGCGTGTCGGGAATGACGGTAGAGCAAGGGGCCGGCGAGCGCAATGGAATGGATTGCATGGGGCATAAGGCAGACGCATTGCGGCGATGCAGAAATCGGCAGCGCGGCGAACTGCCAATGCAATAGGCAGATTGCCGCTGCAATGGGCGGATGGCGGGCGGCGCCCCGGCCAAGCTGATTCAACCCATGGGCCTATACCGTTGAAACTGCGTGGCTTTTGTTGTCTTCACCGCGTGGCACGGTTTGTGCAAAGCACTGGGCAGAGCGCTATCTGCTCACCCCTTTGGCGTCCAGTGTTGGGCGCCACCGCATGGCAAAGCTGCCAATCGTTTCGTGACCGGTTCATCCGGCGCGCCTCGATTGGCAGCTTTTTTGTTTTGCGGCGCGCCGCACAGGAGAGACCCATGAGCGAAAGACTCGTCATTATCGGCAATGGCATGGCGCCCGGACGGATGCTGGAGCATCTGCTGGAGGCCGCGCCTGGCCGGTTCGACATCACCATTTTCAATGCCGAGCCGCGGGTGAACTATAACCGGCTGATGCTGTCGCCCGTGCTGTCGGGCGAAAAGACCTATGAAGAGATCATCACCCATGGCGAGGACTGGTACGCGCAGCATGGCGTGACGCTGCACAAGAGCGCGCCGGTGACGCAGATCGACCGGGCGGCCAGGCGCGTCGTCTCGAGCACGGGAATCGCGGCCGATTATGACCATCTGGTGATTGCCACCGGCTCGAGCCCGTTCATCCCGCCGGTGCCGGGGCACCAGCTCAAAGGCGTGGTGACCTATCGCGATCTCGACGATGTGGACAAGATGCTGGCGGCGGGCAGCGGCTGCAAGGTGGTGGTGATCGGCGGCGGCCTGTTGGGCCTCGAGGCGGCGGCGGGACTGCGGATGCGCGGCATGGACGTCACCGTGCTGCATCTGGGGCCGACGCTGCTGGAGCGCCAGCTCGACCCGGCAGCCGGCTATCTGCTGGAAAAGGCCTTTGTCGAGCGCGGCATTACCGTGATCACCCGCGCCAACACCAAGCAGGTGCTGGGCAATAGCCATGTCGAGGGGGTCGAGCTCAGCGACGGCACGGTGATCGACTGTGCCATGGTGGTGATGGCGGTGGGCATCCGCCCGGCAACGGGGCTGGCCAAGGCGGCCGGCCTGGCCGTCAATCGCGGCATTGTGGTGGATGACCAGATGCGCACCGAGGACGCGCATGTCTTTGCGCTGGGCGAATGCGCCGAGCACAGGGGCATCTGCTATGGCCTGGTCGCGCCGCTCTATGACATGGGCAAGGTGCTGGCCGAGACGCTTTTGGGCCGGCCGGCGGCCTATCAGGGATCGGTGACCTCCACCAAGCTCAAGGTGACGGGGATAGACCTGTTCTCGGCGGGCGATTTCGGCGAGGGCGAGGACCGCGAGGAAATCGTGCTGCGCGATGCCAGCGCCGGAATCTACAAGCGCCTGGTGCTCAAGGACGACCGCATTATCGGGGCAGTGCTCTATGGCGAGACGTCGGACGGACCCTGGTTCTTCGACCTGCTGAGACGCGGGGTGGATACGCGCGAGATGCGGGACACCCTGGTCTTTGGCCAGGCCTATCAGGGGGGCGCCCCCCTGGACCCTATGGCGGCCGTTGCAGCCTTGCCGGATGAGGCAGAGATCTGTGGCTGTAACGGCGTGTGCAAGGGCAAGATCACCGAGACAATTACCGCCAAGGGCCTGACCGGGCTGGACGGCGTGCGCGCCTTTACCAAGGCCTCGGCCTCATGCGGCTCGTGCACGCATCTGGTCGAGCAATTGCTGCATCTGACGCTGGGCGACGGCTATAATCCGGCGGCGGTGCAGCCCATGTGCGGCTGCACCGAATACGGCCATGACGATGTGCGAAGGCTGATCATAGCCAAGGGGCTCAAATCGATCCCGGCGGTGATGCAGGAGCTGGAATGGAAAACCAGCTGCGGCTGCGCCAAGTGCCGGCCGGCGCTGAACTACTATCTGGTCGCGGACTGGCCGGGCGAATATGAGGATGACGGGCAGAGCCGCTTCATCAATGAGCGGGTGCATGCCAATATCCAGAAGGACGGCACCTATTCGGTAGTGCCGCGCATGTGGGGCGGCATGACCAGCCCCAAGGAGCTGCG
>CAXBHD010000071.1:0-13012 GCA_963975335.1 uncultured Devosia sp.
CTAGTCGAAGAGGCTCGAGACGCTTTGCTCGCTGGCCGTGCGGGCGATGGCTTCGCCGATCAGTGGGGCAATGGGCAGGCGGCGGATATTGCCGGCAGCGCGATGGGCATCGGTCTGCTCAATGGAGTCGGTAACCACCAGTTCCTTGAGCTTTGAGGTGCCGATGCGCTGCGCGGCACCTTCGGAAAGCACGCCATGGGTAATATAGGCGGAAACCTGCTTGGCGCCCGCCTTGAGCAGAGCCTCGGCGGCATTGACCAGGGTGCCACCACTATCGACGATGTCGTCGATCAGGATGCAGGACTGGCCAGAGACATCGCCGATAATGTTCATGACCTCAGAGACGCCGGCCTTGGGGCGGCGCTTGTCGACAATGGCCAGGTCGGTACCCAGCCGTTGCGCTACGGCGCGGGCCCGGGCCACACCGCCGACGTCGGGGGAGACGATCATGGTATTGTCGAGCTTGTAATTGTCGAGGATGTCACGCGTGATGATCGGCGCGGCATAGAGATTGTCGGTCGGGATATCGAAAAAGCCCTGGATCTGAGCGGCGTGCAGATCGAGCGTGATGACGCGGTTGACCCCCGCCTCGGTGATGAGGTTGGAGACCAGCTTGGCCGAAATCGGTGTGCGGCCGGTGGCGCGACGGTCCTGCCGCGCATAGCCGAAATAGGGCAGGACGGCCGTGATGCGCCGGGCCGAGGAGCGCCGCAAGGCGTCGGTCAGGATCAGCAGTTCCATCAGGTTGTCATTGGCTGGAAAGCTGGTGGACTGCAGGATGAAAACATCCTCGCCGCGGACGTTTTCATGAACCTCGACAAAGACTTCCTTGTCGGCGAAGCGCTTGACCGTACAGTCTGTCAGGGGGAGCTCGAGATAGCTGGCGATAGCCTGGGCGAGGGCCCGGTTCGAGTTGCCGGTCACCAGCTTCATGGGGCGCGATCCTGTCTCAACCGGCCGCGCGGAGCGAGGCCTTCCAGTTTCGCCGCAGCTTTAACGAGTCCGTTCCGGACTCGCAACGCCGCAATTGGCCGATAGGTAAAGAATTACGTCAGGCCGATGACGGCGATCTGCCGACCGGTCTTGATCCGGTGGTGGGTGGCGTAGCGATGGGAGAAATAGCGCTCCGGATTGGCATAGGTGCAGCCACCAATGCGATCAATGCTGACAATGCCGGCGGCGGCCAGGCGATCGGCAACAAAGCCGGGCAGATCAAAGTGCTCGATGCCATCGGTCGGCCTGGTGATGCGATTGCCGGCCTGGGGATAAAGAGCGAGCAATTCGGTGGCGAACTGTGGCCCCACCTCGTAGTTCGGCCCAGAAATGGTCGGCCCGATCGCGGTGACAATGCTATTGGCCCTGGCACCCAGCGCCACCATGCTGGCAATGGTCGCCTCGCAGATGCCGCTGACCGCGCCACGCCAGCCGGCATGAGCCGCGCCGATCACGCCCGCCTCGGGATCGGCGAACAGAATGGGGGTGCAGTCGGCCGTCAGGATGCCCAGCAGCAGGCCGCCCTGGTCGGTGACCATGGCATCGGCCTCGATCACGGCATCTGCGGGCAGGCGCCCGGTCACGACATGCACATCGGCGGAGTGGGTCTGCCTGAGAATGACCAAGTCGGCCGCATCATGGCCCATGGCAGCGGCGATGCCGGCGCGGTTTGCCGCAACCGTTGTCGCATCGTCGCCCGTGGTGAAGGACATGTTATTGCTGGCATAGGTGCCGGTCGAGGCCCCGCCGGCTCGACCAAAAAAACCATGGCGTGTCATGTCCAGGGCGGCGCAGGTTTCATAGAGCGCCGGCATCAGGCAAATCCGGGTGGCTGCAGGCCGGGGCTGGCGGCGCAGAAGGCCTTGAACAGGTTACCCATCTGGTCCGGGCCGATCAGTCTGGCCCGGGCGGCCGACAGTTCTTCGGCGAGGCCGGGATTGGCGGCAATGAGAGCGCTGGTGCGCTCATTGATGCCCATGCGGGTCAAGAACTGCGCCTGGCTGGCGAGTGGCTGCACGGCCAGGCCGGCCTTGGCAGCCACGGTGCCCAGCGCCTCGAAGTCGACATGGGCTGAAATATCCACCTCGCCGGGGGCATCGAGCACATCGGCATATTGATGACGGCGGACGCCCTGCAGGGTTTCCCCCGTCTGGGTGCGGGCATAGCCATAATCCACGGCCAGGATTGCCCCGCCCTGGGTGGATATGGTGCTGGCCAGCCGGTTCATCACCTCGCCGCTGGCCAATCCGACCTCGAGTACGGCGTTGATTTCGGCCTCGGCCAGCGTTGCGGGCATTGCCGCGGCGGGGATAGGGCTGGGATTGAGTCCAAAGACACGGCGGCCATTATTGGTGCCCACCATGCGCTCATGCCAGCCGTCCTCGGCGCGCACGAACTGGCGGATTGGCAGGGCGTCGAAGAATTCGTTGGCCACTACCAGCAGGGGGCCGGGGCCGACCTTGTCAAAGCCGTCGATCCATTTGGCGCCATAGGCCTCCAGCCGGACATTCTGTTCGGCGATAAGGGCGGGGTTGGTTTCAAACAGGCGCAGGTCGAGGCCGTCGCGGAAACCCTCGGCGCGACAGGCGACGCGCAGTATATCGGCCATCAGCGTGCCGCGGCCGGGGCCGAGCTCGAGCAAGGTGAATTCTCTGGGGCTGCCCATCTGCTGCCAGAGATTGACGAAGAAAAAGCCGATGAGCTCACCGAACATCTGGCTGATTTCGGGAGCAGTAACAAAGTCGCCACCCGCGCCGAGGGGGTCGGCAACCTTGTAGTAGCCCTTGGTGGGATGGGTAAGGCAAAGGCCCATATAGGTGGCCACCGACATCGGGCCGGTGGTGCGGATCTGCATGTCGATGAGTTCGGGCAGTGTCGGGGGCGTCTGGTCTGTCATACTAGGCTCGCAGTGCGTTTTGCTTGCGGGTCGCGGCATAGGTCACCAGTGCGAGGCCGCCAAGAACGAGGGGCAGGCTGAGCAGCATGCCCATGGTCAGCCAGCCGCCATAAAGATAGCCGAGCTGAATGTCGGGCAGACGGACGAACTCGACGGCAATGCGCGAGAGGCCGTAGCCAATGCCGAAGACGCCTGCGACCAGGCCCGGGCGACGGAGGCTGTAGAAGACATGCGTAAAGACGCGGATCACCAGGAAGAGCAGCAGTCCCTCCAGCGCAGCTTCGTAGAGCTGGCTGGGGTGACGCGGCAGCTGCTCGGGATCGGTGGGAAAAACCACGCCCCAGGGCAGAGTCGTGGGGGCCCCGTAAAGCTCGGCATTGATGAAGTTGGCGATACGGACCAGAAAGATGCCGATGGTGCTGACCGAAGCGATCAGATCCAGACCGCTCAGCCAGTTGCCACTGCCCTTGAAGCGGGTGAACAGCACGACGGCCAGCATCAGGCCGAGCATGCCGCCATGATAGGACATGCCGCCATCAAGGGTGTTAAGGATCTGTGCCGGGTTCGCCAGGTAAAAGGGCAGATTGTAGAACAGCACATAGCCGATGCGGCCACCAAGCACGATCGAGAGCATGGTCCAGAAGGCGAAATCCCAGATATCGGGTGCCTTGAATGGGGGCTCGCCCTTCTGCCAGAGGCGGAGATTGGCCAGCAGCAGATAGCCATAGGCGGCGCCGAGCCCCGTGCCGAAGAGATAGCCCAGGGCATACCAGCGAACAGCGAACGGGCCGATGGCAAAGGCAATCGGATTGATATCTGGAAAGGGCACGCGCGGGCTCCTGCGGCAATCGGCCGGACCATTGCCGCTTCGGCCGCTCTGGTCAAGCCGGCAGCCATCACCTAAGTATCAGGTCAAACTGGCCAACCAACGGGTGTGCAATGAACCAGAGCAGCAAGATCTTTGATGGCCTCGGGCGGGTGATGAACGAGGCCGCCGGTGTTGCCGATGGTGTGCGCCGCGAAGTCGAAACGGTCGCCAAGGCACAGGTTCAGCGCCTCGTCGCCGACATGGACCTGGTCAAGCGCGAGGATTTCGACGCTTTGCGCGAGCTGGTCCAGGTGCAGGGCGAAGAGATCGACGCCCTGCGCAAGGATATTGCCGCGCTCAACGCCGGCTCATCTGCGGCCAAGTAGGCCGGCAACGACCTCATTTGACGCGCACGGTGGGCGTGCGTCGACATCTACTGCAGTCACCACCCTCGCGGGCTTGGCCCCCATTGCGCGCCGGCTGACAGCCGGCGGCCAGGCGCATGTCCTGCTATTGGCTATGGCAGTCAATGATCCGCTCCATTTTGACGCAAACAGCGGTTAGCAGCGGCCCGATGTTAACAGTCCGTTAACCCTGTGCGCCCGATCATCTTCCACAAGAGATTGTCATCTGGATCTGCGTCGCGTGCCCTGAATCAGTTGTCACGTGTAGGTTGGATTCATCAGGACGATTCGTAAGCCATTGTGCATGCAAACAGTTCTCTGAGTATCCCCGAATTGCCGGCCCTCCAGGCCGCATGCCTTCATTATAAGCGTTGCCAGCACGGAAGACGTAATGTCCCTTATCCAAGTTGAACTCGATCGCAATGTTCACCCGGTGGACATCATTGAGCACATTGCCTCGATCAACGACTGGACCTTCGAACGGCAGGATGCTGACGAGATTTCCATCTCGGTGCGTGGCGGCTGGTGTGACTATCACGTTTCGTTCAACTGGATGCAGGATCTGGAAAGCCTGCACATTGCCAGCGCCTTCGATCTGAAGATTCCCGAGGGCCGCCGCTCCGAGATCAAGCAGCTGATTTCACTGATCAACGAGCAGCTGTGGATTGGCCATTTCGACGTCTGGCACAAGGAAGGCGTGGTGCTGTTCCGGAACTCGCACCTGCTGACGGGTGGCGCCGATGTATCGCCGCAACAGTGCGAAGCGCTGCTGCGCTCGGCGACCGATAGCTGTGACCTATATTACCAGGCCTTCCAGTTCGTCGTCTGGGCCGGCAAATCGGCCGCCGACGCGCTAAGCCACGTCATGTTCGAAACGGTGGGTGAGGCGTGAGCACCGCGCTGGCAAATATCGGTCCGGTGATGCTGGTCGGTGCCGGCAAGATGGGCGTCGCGCTGGCTCAGGGCTGGCTCGATGCCGGGCTGCCGCCGAACAATCTCATCATCGTGCACCCACGCCCCGGCGAGGCCCTGCTGGCCCTGGCCCAAGACTATGACCTGACGCTGAGTTCGCAAGCCAGCGGGCTGACGCCCAATGTGCTGGTCGTCGGGGTCAAGCCGCAGGTGATCGATGAGGTGCTCGAGTCGCTGGCGCCGGTCATCGCGCCGCATACGCTGGTTGTTTCGATCGCCGCTGGCATCGATCTCGCGCGTCTCTCGCGCAAGGCCGATACGCAGCGGGTTGTGCGCACGATGCCCAATACGCCTGTTCAGGTGCGCAAAGGCATTACGGGCGTGGTCGCAGGTCCAGAAGTGACTGCCGAAGACCGTGTCGCCATAGACAGCCTGTTCTCAGCGTCGGGCATGGTGGTCTGGCTTGATGAAGAGGCGCAGCTGGATGCGCTGACTGCAGTCTCCGGCTCCGGACCTGCCTATGTCTTCCATATGGTCGAGGCGCTCGCTGCCGCTGGCAGGCGACAGGGGTTGCCTGACGTGGTTGCCGACCAGTTGGCCCGTGGCACCGTCATTGGCGCAGCGGCGTTGATGGACGCCGTCACCCTATCGCCGAGCGTATTGCGAGAAAACGTGACCTCGCCCAAGGGCGCCACCGCTGCGGGGCTGGCCGTATTGATGGCCGAGCCGGGGCTGACCGATCTGATGGATCGAACGGTTAGCGCGACCCGGCAGCGGACTGAAGAATTGGGCCGCCTATAGCTTCAACGCGATGGCAAAAGGGACACATCCCCTCCAAGTGGATGCGTCCCTTCGCTTCAATACGCCTCGCCCCTCAGGCGCTTGTCAGTTCGTCCGCGGCCGACTTGCCGGTCCGCTTGTCCTTGACGATTTCATAGTTGACCTTCTGGCCTTCATCGAGCCCGTTCAGGCCCGAGCGCTGGACGGCGGAGATGTGGACGAAGACGTCGGCCCCGCCTTCGTCGGGCTGAATAAAGCCATAGCCCTTTTGGCCGTTAAACCACTTTACGGTGCCAGTTGCCATGATGCGCGTTCCCTCGTGCAATCTGCTGGTAAACAGTCGCGGCCACTATTGGCCTTGACCTTTAGTGCTATCGAGTATCGGAAAATGACGTCAGCAGAGGCGAATGAAAGTTCGCATATTCAGATCAGTCGGCCGCAATATTCGATCTGGTAATCTTAGCGCCAAAAGAAACGCTGTTCAATATGTCTGTAGCCATGACAAATCGCCCGGCGAGAACACTGTTCTCATCAGGAAAAGGCAAGCGTCGTCAAATATTTACGCCGGAGCTTGGTATCCGGCGTTAAGGCGGCTCAGCAAGGTCCTGTGGCAGCATCCTGCTGTGTCCAAGGGCGTCCCGTCACCAGTGATTGATGGAAGAGCGGAATGGACATTTGTACAATAGCGCAAAATTGCGACATGAAAACACTGACTTCGGTTTGAATAGCCCGGCTTGCCGAGAGGCGCTTGCATTCGGCCTGGAAATGCGGCAAATCCCGGCATGCCGGACGGTTTGGCCGGTTACCCCATAGAGATCACATCGTCTTGATCAAGGCGTCCTATTCTTCCGGCGATGTCATCGCCGACCGTCGTGCCGACTATGCGCGGTCACTGGCAGGCGAGGGCGATTTCGCCGCGGCAGCCGACCTGATGCGCCAAGCGCTCGAACTGGTGCCCCAATGGGCCGCCGGATGGGACCTGCTCGGCGACTATCACGACCGCCAGGGCGATGTGGCCGGCGCGATATCGGCATGGCGGCATCTTGAAGCGCTGGACGATGCAGGCATATTCGGCGCAAGGCTGAAGCTGGCCGTGCATGGCGCCGGCCCGGCGGGCGAGGGAACCGCGGTCAGCTATGTCGAAGCGCTGTTTGACCAATATGCCCCCAAGTTCGAGAATGCGCTGATCGGCAAGCTGGGTTACCGCGTGCCGGAAATGCTGGACGATCTGGTAGCCGATGAAATGGTCCGCCTAGGCATTGATGGCTTCGCGCGTGGCCTCGACCTGGGATGCGGCACCGGATTGATGGGCGCGCGGCTGCGCAACAAGGTCGGCCACCTCGAAGGCATCGATATTTCTGCCGCCATGATCGCCGAGACGGCGCGCAAGGGCATCTATGACCGCCTCGACAAGGCCGAACTGGTGGCGGCGCTGAGCGCGCGGCGCGCCGATGCGGATCTGGTAACGGCGGCTGACGTGTTCATCTATTGCGGGGCGCTGCAGCCGGTGCTGGCAGCCCTGGTGCCTGCCCTGATGCCAGGCGGGCTGGTGGCATTTTCGCTCGAAGCCCATGATGGCGACGAGGCGGTATTCCTGCGCCCATCTTTGCGCTATGCGCATGGGGTGAGGGCGACGCGGGATGCGGTGACCCTGGCCGGACTCGAAATACTGCGCTTTGAAACAGTGGTGCTGCGGCTGGATCGCGGCGCCCCCATCAATGGCATGCTGGTGTTGGCTCGCAAGCCGCCGATCGATGTCAGCGCCGCCAATGACTCGGCGGGTGCCGGTGGCGATGTTGCGGCATAGGCTGTAGGCAGGAGGCGGGGCAGCAGATAGGCTGGCGTGCCGCCATTTGAACACGACTGTGAACGCTCTATGAATATGCTCCGCCATGATTTCCGCTCCGATACCGTCACGCGGCCCTCAGCGGGGATGCGTCAGGCCATGGCCGCGGCGGAGGTGGGTGATGACGTCTTTGGCGACGACCCCACGGTCAACCGGCTGGAGCAGCGGATGGCGGCCATGCTGGGCAAGGAAGCGGCCATTTATGTATCCTCCGGTACGCTGTCCAACCTCCTCGCCCTGATGAGCCATTGCGGTCGCGGCGATGAATTCATCGCCGGGCAGAATGCCCATTGCTACAAATACGAAGCTGGTGGTGCCGCCGTGCTGGGATCTATCCAGCCACAGCCGATTGCGCATCAGCCTGATGGCACGATGGCGCTTGGTGATATTGAAGGCGCGATCAAGGCGGGCGATAGCCACTTTGCCACGACGCGGGTCATTGCACTGGAGAACACTTTCGGCGGCAAGGTGCTGCCGGTCAGCTACATGGCGGATGTGGCCGAGATTGCCGGGCGCCATGGGCTGGGCCTGCATCTGGATGGTGCGCGGGCCTTCAATGCCTGCGTGGCGCTGGGCACCGATATCAAGACCTTCACCGCGCCGTTCGACAGCGTTTCGATCTGCCTGTCCAAGGGACTGGGGGCGCCGGTCGGCTCCGTGCTGGTCGGAAGGCAGGATCTGATCGATACAGCGCGCCGGCATCGCAAGATGCTGGGGGGTGGGTTGCGCCAGTCGGGCATCCTGGCCGCGGCAGGGCTCTATGCGCTCGATCACAATATCGACCGGTTGGCTGATGACCATCGTCGTGCCCGGCTTCTGGCCGAGGGGCTCGCCGCTTTCCCCGCCCTGCGCGTGACGATGCCGGACACCAATATCATCTTCGTGGACATGGAGCCCGAGATCGGCCAGCGCTTCCCCGACTTCCTCGTTTCGCGTGGCGTTGGCATTACCGGCCGCTATGGCCAGCAGCGCTGGGTGACCCATCTGGACGTGGATGATGCGGCGGTCGAGGGGGCACTGGCTGAGGTCGCGGCGTTTTTTGCGCCATAGCGCCATTAAGAAGAGCGGGAACGGGCGGCGCGCGGGGATGCCGACCGGAGTTTCAGCGCGGCTGGCTGGCCTGCATCAGGTAGACTTTACCGACCACTTCGAGCAGGCGGTAAGCGATGGTGGCGATGGAGTCGTCGTTGAGCAATGTTTCATGCCAGACCGTCTCGATGCTGTCGTCCTGACCCAGATTGCGGTCGATGCCGATAAAGCGAAAAGGCGTCGCGTCGCGGGCCGCTTCGGGGTGTTCGCCACCAGACCATTGATAGGCGCCTGACTCGGCGCTGGCCCAAAAGCCGAGCACGGCGAGCTGGGCGATTGTGTAAGCGGGGCTGGCCAAGCCCCCGAAGCGCGACGGATAAAGGTCGGGCCAGTTTGTGGTCGTCCAATCCATCTCCCGCCAGTCAAAGGGCGTGCCGAAGCCGGTATAGAGGTCGAGGCATGGTCGGCCCATGCAGTCGTCCTCTGCCGCCTCCTGAGGCGAGATGGTTCTGGCACTGGCTTGCACCAGAATGGCGGCATTATTCATGACGGGCTGGAACACGAAGCGCCAGGCCCTGTGATCGCCGGTGCCGAAATCGGCGATATCGGCGGTGTTTTCGGCGCCATAGGCGTCCACGGTTTCGGCATGAATAACGGCAGCCAGATTGTAATGGCGCACCTGGACAAAGCTGACTGGTGTGCCGTCCTCCGCCAGGACCTGGCCATAGGCAATGGCGCTGCGGGTGCGCGTGGAGTCAATGTCGGTGTCTGCTATCATCATGGCCTTTTCAAGCGGGCCTACCGGGCCGCCGGGCGACAGGGCGGTGGTATCGAGCCAGATCTGGCTCAACCGGTCATCAAGCCGGGAAACATCCTGCATGACAAAGCCCGGGGCGCCCACAAAGTCGGCGATTTGCGCGTCCAGCGTCTGCGCGCCGGCAAGACTGGTCGTGGCGACTAACAGGCCGAGCGCGGCAGCGTAGCGGTTCATCGGGTGCCCCATTGAATCTGACATGGTGGCACGATGAGATAGGTGAGGTGCAAAAAGCAACGGCCGCGGCACAAATGCCGCGGCCGCAAGTCATTTTGGCGCTCAAATCAGGCCGCGAAGTAGCTTTGCAGCGAGCGCACGGTGAGATTGCCCTTTTGCAGGGCGACGATCCCTTCCACCGCGGCCAAGGCGCCGTCGATGGTGGTGTAGTAGGGGATCTTGGACAGCAGGGCGGTGCGGCGGATGTCGCGGCTGTCGCTGATCGACTTCATGCCGTCGGTGGTGTTGATCACCAGCTGCACGCCGCCATTCTTCATCGAATCCACGATATGCGGCCGGCCCTCGAGGACCTTGTTGATCTTGATGGCAGCGACGCCATTGTCGACGAGGTAGCGCTGGGTGCCGCCCGTTGCCAGGATGGTAAAGCCACCCTCAACGAGATGGCGGGCCATGTCGACGATATACTGCTTGTCCTCGTCGCGCACCGAAATGAAGACCGCGCCGCTGGTCGGCACCTTGGAGCCGGCACCGATCTGCGACTTGGCGAAGGCCATGGCAAAATCGACATCAAGGCCGATGACCTCGCCGGTCGACTTCATCTCCGGGCCCAGCACCGTGTCGACGCCGGGGAAGCGGTTGAAGGGGAAGACGGCTTCCTTGACGGCAACGTGCTTGAAGGTCTTTTCCACCAGGCCAAAGCTGGCCAGGCTCTCGCCGGCCATGATGCGGCTGGCGATCTTGGCGATGGGCTGGCCGATCACCTTGGCAACGAAGGGCACGGTGCGGCTGGCGCGCGGGTTGACCTCGAGCAGGTAGATCACGCCGTCCTTGAGTGCATATTGCACGTTCATCAGGCCGCCGACCTTGAGGGCGAAGGCGAGTTCGGCCGTCTGGCGCTTGAGCTCGGCCATGACTTCAGGGCTCAGGTTCTGCGGCGGCAGCGAGCAGGCGCTATCGCCCGAGTGAATGCCGGCCTCCTCGATATGCTCCATGATGCCGGCGACGAAGACATCCTTGCCGTCGCAGAGGCAGTCGACATCGATTTCGGTGGCGCCGGAGAGATAGGCATCAAACAGCAGCGGATTATCGGACAGGACCGAGTTGATCTGCCCGGTCTTGTCATTGGGATAGCGTTGCATGATGTGCGGCGGCACAAGGCCGGTCAGCGTGTCCTGCACATAGCGTTCGAATTCGGCCGAGGAGTGGACAATGGCCATGGCGCGGCCGCCCAGCACGTAGGAGGGGCGGATCACCAGCGGATAGCCGAGACGTTCGGCGACCAGGCGCGCCTGTTCCAGGGAATAGGCGATGCCGTTCTTGGGCTGGGTCAGTTCGAGCTTGTTGAGCAGCTTGCTGAACAGGTCACGGTCTTCGGCCAGGTCGATGGCGTCTGGCTGGGTGCCCAGGATCGGCACGCCGGCCTTCTGGACGGCCTCGGCCAGGTTGAGGGGTGTCTGGCCACCAAACTGGACGATGACGCCGTGCAGCGTGCCGTTCTGCTTCTCGCGCTCGAGAATTTCGATGACGTCTTCTTCGGTCAGGGGCTCGAAATAGAGGCGGTCGGAAGTGTCGTAGTCGGTCGACACGGTTTCCGGATTGCAGTTGATCATGATGGTTTCGTAGCCGGCATCGGCCAGGGCGAAAGCGGCATGGCAGCAGCAATAGTCGAACTCGATGCCCTGGCCGATGCGGTTGGGGCCGCCGCCGAGAATGACGACCTTCTTGCGATCGGATGGCCGGGATTCATCGGCCACGGCGCCAGCAAAGGGCACTTCATAGGTCGAGTACATATAGGCGGTCGGCGAGGCGAATTCGGCGGCGGAGGTGTCGATGCGCTTGAAGGCCGGCCGCACGTCGAGCGTATGACGCAGCTTGCGGACATCCGATGCCTTGAGATTGGCCAGCTGGGCCAGACGCGGATCGGAAAAGCCCATGGCCTTGAGAGCGCGCAAGTTGACCGCATCCTGAGGCAGGCCGAATTGGCGCACCTTGGCTTCCATGTCGATAATGCCCTGCATCTGCTCGAGGAACCAGGGATCGATCTTGCAGGCCTCGTGGATGTCCGCAAGGCTCATGCCCAGGCGCATGGCCTCGGCCACATGCAGCAGGCGGTCCGGCGTGGGTGTGCCCAAGGCGGCCTTGATGGCGTTCTTGTCCTCGCCCTCGCCCAGGCCGGGAATGCCGATCTCGTTGAGGCCGGTGAGGCCGGTTTCGAGCGAGCGCAGCGCCTTCTGCAGGCTTTCCTGGAAGGTGCGGCCGATGGCCATGGCTTCGCCCACGGACTTCATCGAGGTGGTCAGGCGATTGTCGGCGCCGGGGAATTTCTCGAAGGCAAAGCGCGGAATCTTGACCACGACATAGTCAATGCTCGGCTCAAAGCTGGCCGGGGTCATGCCGCCGGTAATGTCATTGTCCAGCTCGTCGAGCGTATAGCCGACGGCCAGGCGCGCTGCGACCTTGGCAATAGGAAAGCCAGTGGCTTTCGAGGCCAAAGCCGAGGAGCGCGACACGCGCGGATTCATCTCGATCACCACCATGCGGCCGTCGGCCGGATTGATGCCGAACTGCACGTTGGAGCCGCCGGTCTCGACACCGATCTCGCGCAGGACCGCCAGGCTGGCGTCGCGCATGATCTGATATTCCTTGTCGGTCAGCGTCAGCGCCGGGGCGACGGTGATGGAGTCGCCGGTATGCACGCCCATGGGATCGATGTTTTCGATCGAGCAGACGATGATGCAATTGTCCTTCTTGTCGCGGACAACCTCCATTTCGTACTCTTTCCAGCCGAGCACGCTTTCCTCGACCAGCACTTCATTGGTCGGGCTGGCATCGACGCCGCTCTCGACGATGGCGAGGTACTCTTCGCGGTTATAGGCAATGCCGCCGCCAGTGCCACCCAGGGTGAAGCTGGGGCGGATGATGCAGGGCAGGCCGATCACTTCGAGGGCCTGCAGCGCCTCGATGGTGTTGTGCGCCAGCATGGAGCGCGGGGTTTCCAGCCCGATCTTCTTCATGGCGTCGCGGAAGAGCTCGCGGTCTTCGGCCTTGTCGATGGAATCGGCGGTGGCGCCGATCATTTCGACACCGAATTTTTCGAGGATACCCATCTTGCGCAGGCTGAGCGCGCAGTTCAGCGCCGTCTGGCCGCCCATGGTGGGCAGCAGGGCGTCGGGGCGCTCCTTTTCGATGATCTTGGCCACCACTTCGGGGGTGATGGGCTCCATATAGGTGGCATCGGCCAGGTCCGGATCCGTCATGATCGTCGCCGGGTTGGAGTTGACCAGAATGACGCGGTAGCCTTCTTCGCGCAGTGCCTTGCAGGCCTGTGCGCCCGAGTAGTCAAATTCGCAGG
>CAXBHD010000072.1:0-12788 GCA_963975335.1 uncultured Devosia sp.
GAGACCGATGCTCTACCAACTGAGCTAAACCCCTTCAGGCGAGGCTGTGTCTAAAGGCAAAGCCGCGCTTTCGCAAGACCCTTCGGACGCTCAAGCCCAGATATGGGGCAGCAAATTGAGCGCCATCAGCACAAGGCCCAGCAACCCTATGCTAAAGCAGACCGACCGCCAGGGGGACAGACCGGCCATATAGCTGACCACATGACCCACCCGGCCCAGCAGATAGATCGCCGCGCCGGCCAGTGCCATCCAGCCTTCTGCTTCAAAGACGATCGCCAGCACCGCCAGCACCAGGAAGATCGGCAGGGTTTCCTGCAGGTTGGCCATGGCGCGCCGCGCCCGGCCCAGCGCCTGGCTCGGCTCTGGCAGATCGTCGCGCGGGCCCATCTGTGCGCTCGGCCCCACCTGCTGGGTCAGGTAATAGCCGGGCATAAATACCTGTACCAGCAGGAGCAGCAGGGCCAAAAAGATCAGCAGCAGCATTCGATAAACCTTAACCGTTGGACAGGATCGGGTAGCAGGCTGCTAACCGTTTGGCTCCCCTCTTAGTTCATTGCGGTACTGCCGCGCCATGGCATTTACAAATCGCCCCGATCGCCCAATAAAGATCAGGCGAGTTTGGAAGCCATGGCGGGTGTCGAACAATTCACTCAGGGATCGCATGGTCCCGGAAGGAAACCGATGCGTATTGTGCTCGCCCTTGCCCTTTTGGCTCTCTCCCCGACACTGGCCTTCGCCCATACCGATCTGGGCCAGACTGCAGGCTTCGCCTATGGCTTCGGCCATCCACTCGGCGGCATCGACCACGTTCTGGCCATGCTGGCCGTCGGCATTCTGGCCGCTGTCCTGGCTGGCCGGGCGCTGTGGCTGGTTCCCCTGAGTTTCGTGACGGTCATGGTGGCGGGCTTTGCCCTGGGCCTGGCGCAGGTCGAACTGCCCTGGGTGGAACTGGGCATTGCCCTGTCCAGCGTGGTGATCGGGCTCGCCGCCATGACGCGCCGTCCCCTGCCCCTGTCTGCCGCCATGGCGCTGGTCGGGGCCTTCGCCATTTTCCACGGCCATGCCCATGGCGCGGAAATGCCGGTTACCACAGAGGGCCTGACCTATGCCGCCGGCTTCCTGACCGCGACCGCCCTGCTCCACCTGGCAGGCCTGGCGGGCACGCTGGGCATGCTCGGGCTGGCCGGCCGCCACGCCCGGCTCATCAGCCGCCTTGCAGGCGGGGCCATTGCTCTGGGCGGCGTCGGCGTCCTGGCCGGCTGGCTCTGAGCCGGCTGCTGCCCGGCGCCGCAGTTGACCTTGATCAATGCGGCCCCGGCCAGCGTCGGCACTATGGGGGGGAACTTGGGGACACCGCTCATGGAACGCATTCACATTACCCAGCATAGCTCGCTCGGCGCCGGCTGGTTTGCCGGCTGGCTGTTCAGCATCGGCTTTCTGCATCTCGACTTCATGCAGGGTCTGTTTGGATTGGTCATCTGGCCCTATTATCTGGGCAGCCACTTCGCCTGATCGCCGCATGCGCCAGGCTTGGCCCGACAGGATCAGACCGCGCCCTGGAGGCTAGGCTCACCCTAGATTGGCTGGCGCCGGGCGCTGCCACAGCGAACCGGACGGCTCATGCGCCTCTTATATGTTGATGACGAACCCGATATCCGCACCGTGGCCGTAATGAGCCTGCAATTGCAGCCGGACTTCGAGGTGCGGGAATGTCATGGTGGCGCGCTGGCCCTCGAGATGGCGCGCGACTGGCAGCCCGACGTGGTGCTGCTCGACGTGATGATGCCGCAAATGGACGGGCCGATGACCCGGATGGCGCTGAGCCGTGATCCGGCAACCTGCAATATCCCGGTCATCTTCGTGACTGCCCGCACCCAGCCCTCGGAACTGGCGCGCCTGCTGGAACTGGGGGTCACCGGCGTCATCGCCAAGCCCTTCGATCCGATGTCGCTGGCCAAGCAGGTGACAACCCTGATGGGCTGGTAGATTGCCCCCGGGCTGGCAGAGGCCGGCCGCCGGCACCTGGACCGGCCTGCCATCAAGCCAAGACAATCACCCATGGGGCCCATTCTGGCCCTGGCCGCTGCCATCTATCGCAATCGATAGCGATGCGCGGTCCACCCCATCACATGATCGGTCTGCCGCTTCCCGATTTCACTTCCGGCGCGATACCGGCGCCACGGCGCAATGGTGATGCCGGAAAGCAATCCAGGCCAGTTCCAGGCCCTGCCGCAAATTCTGTACAGTGTCACCGGCGAGGCGCACGCCGATACCGGCATGCCCGGGCAGCAGGCTGGCAGCGCCATAAAGGCCTGCAAGGGGCGCGAGCTTATCGGTTATGCTGGCAGCCAGCGGCGCCAGCAGCTGCGGATCCTGGCGACAGACCAGCAGCAGCGAGCCGACGGCTCGGCAGCCACGCGGCAGCCGGCTGATCGCGGAACGGTCGATCAGCACCGGTTCGCCACCGCCAAAACGCAGAGTCAGGCGATTCTGCAGTGAGCGGAAGCCCGCCCCTGCCCCGTGCGGATCATGCACGCCGAAGCCGTCGCCAATAATGGCGGTCGCATCGGGCGCACAGTCCACATCGATGCTCTGGTTGATCGCCGCGCCAGGAAAAAGGACGCGCGGCTCGGGCAGGTATTCGAGAAAGGCGCCGGCACCGATAGCGAGCCTCACCTGGTCGCGCGTGACCTTGCCGGGATGGGCCCGGTGGACTGCAGTGGCACCCTGGGTGGTGAGGTGCACGGCGGTATGGGGCGCCAGCGTCACCGCCTGCTGCAGATGATCGTCCCCATGGATGGCGCCGCTGCTGGTCTGCAGGATCACCGTCAGCATCTCGGCCGGCACTGAATCGAGGTGGAAGGTACGGGTGATGACAAACGGCCATGAAAACAGGCGCCGTTCCAGCACGGTGCGCCCGCCCCGCCGGGCAAAGCCCAGATCGAGCTGGGCACTGGCAATGGGCAGGTGCGCCGTCACCGCCGGAACAAGACGTCGCGCTCGAGCAGGTCGACCACCGCGTCGATGCCCTCGCCCTTGCGGCAATTGGTCAGCAGGACCGGCCGGTTGTCCCGCACGGCCAGCGCTTCGGCATGCATGCGCTCGAGATCGACGCCGACATGGGGCGCCAGATCGGTCTTGTTGATGACCAAGAGGTCCGAGCGGATGACGCCGGGCCCGCGCTTGCGCGGAATGTCGTCGCCACCCCCCACATCGATGACGAACATCCAGAAATCGGTGAGGTCGCGGGAAAACGTGGAGGCGAGATTGTCGCCGCCGCTTTCGAGCAGGATCAGCTCGACGTCGGGAAAGCGGCGTTCGAGTTCATCGGCCGCCTCGATATTGAGGGTCGGGTCCTCGCGGATGACGGTATGCGGGCAGGCCCCGGCCTCGACGGCCGAGACGCGGGCGGGGTCGATGAGACCGGAGCGACGGATACGCTCGGCATCCTCGGCGGTGACCAGATCATTGGTGATGACCGCGATATCGATGCCGCGCGCCATGAGGGCGGGGATGAGCCGTTCGACCAGGGCCGTCTTGCCCGAGCCGACGGGGCCACCAATGCCGACGCGGGCGGCGGCAATAGCAGTATGTGTTGTGGGAGCGCGCTGGTTCATCGCAGCATGTGCCTCCGCGCCAGGGGCACCTTGCGGGCGGGCGGACACATCAGCAGTTCGCCATCGGCGCGCACCTCGAAGGTCTGCGGATCAACCTCGACATGGGGCATGGCGGCATTGCGCACCATGTCGGTCTTGCGCAGCTTGCGCACATTCTTGATCTGCAGCGACTGCTTGCCCAGATTCAGCTTGCGCCTGACATCGGCATCGATGGCCAACTTTGACATGAAGTTGTAGCCGAGATTTTTCGGCGCATCGCCCAGGGCGCCCCACATGCGCTTCTGGATCATCGGCTCGGCCAGCCCCAGGCTGCCATTGCCGTCGCCCATGGCCGCCCAGGCGATGAAACCGGACTTGATGACCATATAGGGCTTGATGCCGAAGGAATGGCGCGGCCACAGCACGATATCGGCCAGCTTGCCGACCTCGATGGAACCGACATGGGCGTCGATGCCCACGGCAATGGCCGGGTTGATGGTGAGCTTGGCGACATAGCGCTTGATGCGCTCATTGTCGGCCATGGCGGTGGTTTCCTCGGGCAGGCGACCGAGCCGCTCCTTCATCACGCTGGCCAGCTGCCAGCAGTTGGCGACGTTTTCGGCGAGGCGCCCCATGCCCTGGGTATCGGTGCCAAAGATCGAAATGGCCCCCATGTCGTGCAGGAAATCCTCGGCCGCCATGGACTGCGCCCGTACCCGGGCCTCGCCGAAAGCGACGTCTTCGGGGGTATTGTAGTTGAGCTGGTGGGCAATCATGGTCATCGGCACCCCCTCCTCCAGCCCATAGGCGGTGAAGGGATTGGTGGGATTGGTCGAGGACGGAATGACATTGTCGTAGGAGACCACCTTGAGCAGGTCCGGCGCGTGGCCGCCCCCGGCGCCCTCTACGTGATACATATGGATGGTGCGCCCCTCGCAGGCGGCCATGGTGTCCTCGCAGAAGCCGAACTCGTTGATGGAGTCGGTATGCAGGTGCACGGCGAAATCATTGCGGTCGGCGGCCACCAGGGACTGGTCGATCACCGAGGGGGCGGCGCCGAAATCCTCGTGGATCTTGACCGACATGCCGCCGGCGGCCACCGATTCCTCGACCGCCTCGGCATTGGAGGCACCCCGGCCGAACAGGGCATAGTTGAGGGGCGAGAATTCGCAGGCCTGCAGGAACCGCCCGAAAGTGGTGGTGCTGCCGCTGCCGACATCAAAGAGCGGGCCGGGACCATTGCCGATCATCGTCGTGGTGCCGCCGGCCAGGGCATGGTCGGACTGTTCGGGCGAGCCCAGATGGGCGTGGGATTCCACCGCGCCGGCGGTACAGATGAAATTGGCGCCCGATACGGGCGAAGTGGTCTGCCCCACCACCATATCGGGATGCACGCCCGGCATGATATCGGGATTGCCCGCCTTGCCAATGCCGACGATGCGGCCATCGCGAATGCCGATATCGGCCTTGATGATGCCGAGCACCGCATCGATGATGGTGGCATTCTTGATGACGATGTCGAGGATATTGTCGGACGATTTGAGGTGCCCGTTAATGCCCTCGCCGTCGCGCAGATTCTTGCCCGCGCCGATCAGCAGTTCATGGCCATAGGTGGTGAAATCCTGCTCGATTTCGGCGAAGAGCTCGGTATCGCCCAGGCGGATGCGGTCCCCCTTGGTGGGGCCATAAAGATCGGCATAGGCACGGCGGCTGATGCTGCTCATGTCAGGCTCCCAGATAGCCGCGGGCGCGGGCCAGTTCGAGCGAGCGCTGCTTGGCGTCCGGCGCGTCGAGCGGGCCCATGACCAGGCCGGCGGCGCCGCGCAAGAGGCGCGCCCCTTCGATGGGGATAAGGGCGACGGTCTTGGGGACCCCGGGTTCGAAACGGATGCCGGTGCCGGCGGGACGGTCGATCTTCATGCCCCAGGCCGCGCTGCGGTCGAACTGCAGCGCCCGGTTGGTTTCGAAGAAATGGGTGTGGCTGCGGACCTGGATGTCGCGGTCGCCGGTATTGACCACCTCGATCGTCGTGACCGGCAGATGGGTGAACATCTCGATATCGTCATCCGGCGAGAGGATCTGGCCGGGAATGACATCGTCGAGCAGCGGCAGCGCGCCGGGGCCGATGGGCTCGAACAAGGCCACGACCTTGGTGCCCTCGGCAAACAGGCACTCGATATAGAGCATGGTGATCATCTGGGCGACGCCGGGCTCGACATCGTCAGTGGTCAGCAGGCGGCTGGCCATGTCGCGGATCTCGGCATAGGGCAGATCGCGCCTTGCGGCGAGCAGGACCTCGTCGGTGAGGAAGGCCACAGCCTCGGGATGGCTGAGCCTTATGCCCAGGGCGCGATTGCGCCGCGCCATCTCGGCAGCGGTGAAGATGACCAGCCGGTCCATTTCGGTGGGAGAGAGGTTCATCATGGTGGGCGCCTCGCTGCTAGGTTGAAAACAGGCGCACATGGCGCGCCGGACCGCGGGATACGGCAATGTCGATAAGGGGGGTAAAGCTGGACGGCTCGGCATCGGCCTCGGGCGGATCGGCCAGCAATGCCTGCAGCACCTGCCGGGCCGCACCCAGTGCCTGCTGCGCCTCGATATGGCCGACAAGGCCGAGGCGCACAGCAGCGCTGACCAGGCCGGTGACGAGCGTCCAGCCGGAGAGCAGCTGCGCTGCCTCCAGGCCCATGCCGGCATCGCGATAGACCAGGGCCTGGATGATGGGCAGATGCCCGAGCCGTGCATCGGCGGACACCATGGGTCGATAGGCCGAGGTCAGGGGTCCGCCCAGCCGCACACTGACGCCCAGCAGCGCCCGCCCAGCGCGATGCGAGCCCTCGCGCATCTGGGCCGATGGCGTCGAGGCTTCGGCGAGGCGGTCAGTGGCTGCCACAGCGTCGAGGTCAGGAGCGGCAAAGGCACGGCAGAGCAGGATGCGATCCATGCTGGCCCAGCGAAAGCGCAAATGCTCGGCGATGAGGGTATCGAGTTCGGCGGCGCCGTCGAGCAGCCCATCGGCAGCCAGCCCTTCGACACCCCAGGAAAAGGCAAAGCCGCCGGCGGGATAGGCGCTGTCGCCATGTTGCAGCATGGCAAGGGCAGCGGCGGTGTCAAACATCGGCGACCTCGATGACGTCGCCGTCGTCCAGCAGGGGCAGAATACGGGCCCGGTAGGTGTGCAGCGGCGCATCGAGCAGGACGGCAATGACATTGCCTTCGAAGCGCACCCGCCAATGCAGGTTGCCGGCGTTCCAGCCCAGTCTGAGCGCGGCCGCCTGGTCCCGCGGCGCCAGCCGCCAGACCTGCTGTTCGCCGAAGCGGGCAATGATGGCCCGCTGCGGATCGATATAGAGCAGCGCGCCATCGACGAGGTCCTCGTCGCGGTCAAGGCTGATGGCGCAGTCGGTGCCGCGATCGGTGACGAGGCGGAAGCGCTTGCGATTGGCATCACCCGGCGGCACGAAGAGCAGCTCGATGCCGCCGGCATGTTCGAGCGCATGCAGCACCGGCCGATAGGTCGGATCGTCTGCAGTGCCGATAATGCCGTGCAAGCGCAGCACAATGGCTCTCCCTAGTGGGTGTTGAAGACCTGCTGATAGGCCGCCAAAGCGGCTTTGAAGGCGTCCAGTTCGGCCGGCGTCGGATTGGCGGGATCGGCAGCAGCCGGCAGGCTGCCGAACTTCATCAGGCAGGCCATGAGCAGCAGCCGGGCCTTGGTCGAGGTCAGGTTGAGGCCGGCAATGGTCCAGGCCTCGGGATCGGCAAAGCCCTCGGGATAGCCGCGGCCGGTGCGCACCACGGGCAGGCCGGCGAGGCTGGCCTGGCGCAGCATGGCGGCGCGCAGTTCGGAGGTTGCCGCGCCATAGGGGACCAGACCCTCGATGACGAAGCCGCCGAGGCGCCCGGCGCCCAGCTTGTTTTCGATGAGGAAGGCCAGATCGGGCTCGGCAGAGGGATCATCGCCAAAGGCCTCGGCCATATAGCCGCCATCCTTGACGATGGAGACCGAGGGAATGGCGTCGGACAGCAGCTTGCCCGCGGCATCCTTGACCTGCACCGTGACCGGGCCGCTTGCGCTGGCCGCGAGCACGCTGTCGGGCAGCCGGGTAATGTTCACGTCCGAGGTGGCGGTGTGCTTGTAGGCCGGCACATACATCACATAGGGCATGCCCATATGGGTCACCTGGCCGATAATGCCGCCATGGCCGCCGGTGGCCACATAGCCGCCGGGCCGGGCATCGACCTTGGCGACTTCGCGCGCGGCAAAGAACTGCTGCTCCTGGATCACCACCGTGCCGCAGCGATTGCCACCCTGGCCATCCTTCCAGATGCCGGATTCGATATAGGTGACGGAGTCGACAATATTGGCCGGGCCGTCATTGCTGATCTGACCCTGCGGGCGCTGGGCGGCGTTGCAGGCGATGGGCAGGTTGGTATCGATCAGCAGGTTGAACCAATAGGCACTTTCCTCGACCTGCGGGCTGCCCTGGGTCCAGATGGCGCCATCATACTGGCCCGAGGCCATGACGGCCTGGACGTCATTGGTGATCTTGGCCAGGACCGGACGGGGCGGCGACTTGGCCAGGTGCCAGGGCTTATAAGCAAAGAAATCGTGCCCCAGGCGCTCGGCCGGCGTATCGCCCGGACCGGTATCGGCGCGCTGGTCATGCGCCAGGCCCTTGGTGAAGCCGCCGGGCGGGGCCACGCGGTAGAAGTCGACCTCGGCGCGGCCGCCGATCAGGTTGACCTTGCCGTCGGCGCCGATGGACAGGCGGTCGATTTCCTCGAAGCTGCGCGACCCGTCGGGGAAAAAGCCCTGTCGTGACAAGGGGCTGTTGGGGGCGGTGGCTTCCTCCTCCCAGGGGCTGCCATCCTTTTGCAGCGCCATGTATGGCAGCGGGTAAAGCCCGTCATCGGGGCTGAGCTCGATCTCGTAGACCGGCTTGTCGGCGTCGCTGCGTCGCTCCGGACTGAAACTGCCATCGGCAGCGAGATAGCCATCGGGCGGGCCGTAGAGCTCGGCGGCATCGGCCTCGAGCGGATGGGCGGAGAACTGCTCGACATAGACCTTGACCGGGGCCGCGAGCTTTTGCGCCCGGAGCGGATCGAAGGCGGCCGCATTGCCATTGCCGGCCATCAGCGGCGGCAGGCCGCGGCGCAGGCGCGCCTTGTTGGAGGTGACGAGCGGGGGCGTGTTCTGGATAGTGGCCGTGGGACCGGCCAGGTGGGCGATGCGGATCTTGCTCATGGCAGCCTCCTCAGAAGTTCTTCTTGTGCATCATCATGTGGACGCCCTTGGACCCGTTGACGGTCTGGGTGATGTGCAGATCCCCGGCGAGGCTGCACAGCATATAGGCGTCGGCATGGGAGAGACCGGCCTTCTCGCCCAGCAGCGCAATCATGTCGCGCAGGGCGGCAATGGCGCATTGGTCGAGATCGGGATCCATGCCCATGGTGATGTGATGGGTGGGGGTTTCGGCGCGCGGATAGGTAAAGCTCAGATCGTCGCGCACGATGAATTCGAAAGTGCCGCGCAAGGCGGTCTCGATGGCGGTGACGCAGACCTCGCCATCGCCCTGGCAACCATGGCCATCGCCGCAGGAAAACAGGCCACCCTCCTCGAAGACGGGCAGATAGAGCGTGCTGCCGGCCACCAGTTCCTTGTTGTCGAGATTGCCGCCGGTCGCCTGGGGTGCGATGGAGTTCATACGCCCCCAGCCCCGCGGCGGCGCCACGCCCATGACGCCAAAGAACGGCGCCAGTTCGAGCTCCAGACCCCAGGGCATGATGCCGACATTGCGCTCGATATCGATGGGGATGTTGACGAGGCGCGGCGCGTCATAATCATGCGGCAGCGTGCCCAGCAGTGGCAGGATGACGTTGAAGCCCCAGTCCTGCAGCACGGAAACCTCGTGAATGCGGACTTCGAGCACATTGCCCGGCCTGGCGCCCTCGACATAGACCGGGCCGGTCAGGATATGCGGGCCCACCGGGGGAAGCGCGGCCATGATGGCATCAAGCTCGGGGGGCACGAAGAACGTGCTGCGATCGGGCAGGACATCGGGATTGCCCGTAACCGTGTCGATGGTGACGGTGTCGCCAGAGGCGACCCGCAATGCGGGGGCTTGAAGAGCATCGAAATAGCCCCAATGACAGGTTGCAACGCTGGGCTTGAGATGATGGGTGGCCAAGGCTGGGTCCTTTCGCACGCTGCAGCGCAAGTGGCTGGTAGGTGGAAGAAGTATCGCCACCCTTGCGATTTAGTCAATAATTCAATTATTTCTATTTCTAGTATTTTGCCGGGACGGATAGTGGCTCTGGCGCCAGGAGGGCCGGCTCGGCAGCGGCGCCACGCCGGGCGATCGGTTGGCGGGTATTGGCCCTGACCGTGTAGAGCGTGGTCAGCACCACGATGACCATGCCGACCAGCAGACTGGGCTGCAGCGGCTCGTTGAAAAAGACCAGACCCGCTGCCGCCATCAGCACCAGACGAACGAAATCGAGCGGGGCCAGACGGGAGGCCTCGGCATAGCGATAGGCAGCGACAAAGGCATATTGCGCCACGGTGCCGACAATGCCGATGGATGCCAAAAGCAGCCATTCGCCGGCATCGGGCGTTTCCCAGGTCAGCAGCAGGGGAATGATCAGCACCGGAAACACCAGGACACCCTGATAGGTGAGAACGGTGCCCAGGGAATCCTCGCTATCGACCGCGCGCACGGTGAGCACGACGCCCGCCGAGCAGATGGCACCGAAAATGGCGAGCAGGACGAAGGGCAGGCTGCCCGCTTCGGTGGGGCTCAACATAATATAGACGCCGGCCAGCCCGATGATGGTGGCCGCCCAGGTCCTGGCATCAACCTGTTCCTTGAGGATGAGTGCCGCCCCGATAGTGACCAGCAGCACAGCCGAGAAGCTGATGGCGCTGGCCAAGGCCAGCGGCAGATAGACAAAGGTGGCGTAGATGGCCACGGTAGTGCCCAGGGAGAAGGCCGCCCGCCAGAGCTGGAGCGGCAGATTGCTGGTTCGCAACAGTGCCGGCGCGGCGCGGCCCGCCCGCGCCACCACGGTGAGCTGGGTGACCAGTTGACGGGCCATGATGACCATGACGACGGGGAGCCCCTGCCCGACCATGCGGATCTGCACCAGCATGATGGAGAAGAGCAGCATTGCGATGAGCACCAGAATTGTGCCCTTGAGCGGCGCCGGAATGGCACTCCACCAGACTGACATAGCAACAATATCCCATGGCCGGATGGTCCCGGCAGCCTGCACGCCCAGTGGAGCCTGCCAGCAATGTGCGGTCAGGCCGGCTGGGCCAGCGCCGGTTCGAAGGCGAGAAGGCCATTGACCACATGGGTGCGCACGCAGCGGGCCATGTGGCCGCGCCCATCGGTGACCGGTGGCGGCATGGCGGGCAGGCACTCGGGCCCGGCATAGCGGCAGCGCGGCGCAAAACTGCAGCCATCAGGCAGCGCCCGCAGATCGGGCGGCGTGCCGCCAATGGCCTCGAGCTGGCCACCGCGATGCTGGTCCTTGATGGTCGAGGCCAGCATCGCCCTGGTATAGGGATGCTGGGGATTGACCAGGACATCGCGTGCCTCGCCATGCTCGATGATGCGGCCGGCATACATGACCGCCACCTTGTCGGCGATCTGCGCGGCGACCCCCAGATCGTGGGTGACGAAGATCATCGACATGCCCATGTCGCGCTGCAGCTTGCGCAGCAGCACCAGTACCTGGATCTGCACGGAGGCGTCGAGCGCGGTGGTGGGTTCATCAGCCAGCAGCAGGCTGGGCCGGCAGGACAATGCGACAGCGATCATGGCGCGCTGACGCAGGCCGCCCGAAAGCTCGTGGGGATAGGCCTTGAGCCGGCGTTCGGGCGATGGCACGCGCACCAGCTCGAGCAGTTCGAGCGCCCGCTTCCAGGCATCCTCCCGGCTGAGTTTTTCGTGCCGCATCACGGTCTCGGCGATCTGATCGCCGATGGTATAGAGCGGATCGAGGGCGGTCATCGGCTCCTGAAAGATCATCGAGATGGTCGAGCCGCGCAAAGCCGACATGGTGCGATCGCTGACCTGGGTGATATTGTGTTCGCCCACCAGCATGGTGCCCTCGATGACGGTGCGTTTCTTGGGATGCAGGCGCAGCAGGGAGCGCATCATGACTGACTTGCCCGAGCCGGATTCGCCAATGACGCAGAGCACCTCGCCGCGCGCGAGATCGAAGGACACGCCATTGACGGCCTTGACCGTGGCCTCGCGGCTGACGAAGCGCACCTGCAGGTCATCGACATGCACGAAGCGCTCGGCAGGCTTGGGGTGGCGCGCAACGGTGGCCGGATCGGGGGATTTCATCTCGTTCATATTGTGTCTCCAAGCTTGTCCCAGCTCATTGCCGTGGCCGCCCGCGGGGCCTTGGTGTGACCTGAGCCGGCATGAACCATGTGGCAGGCCGCCAGATGCTGGTCCGCAGACGCGCGCAGCACGTCGCCCAGCGCGGGGGCCTTGGACATGCAGACCTCTTCGACATGGGGGCAGCGGGTGTGGAAGCGGCAGCCCGAGGGCGGGTTGACCGGGTTGGGCGGATCGCCGGCCAGGGGCGCTGCCTCGACGCGGTCGGCGGGATCCATGCTCAGTCGGCACTCCAAAAGCGCCTGCGTATAGGGGTGCTTTGGTGCGTCATAGATCTTGTCGACCGGACCGATCTCGACCACCTGGCCGAGATACATTACCAGCACCCGATCGGAGATGTAGCGCACGACATGCAGGTCGTGGGAAATGAAGATGAAGGTGAGGTTGAACCGCGCCTTGAGTTCGCTGAGCAGGTTGAGCACCTGCGCCTCGACGGATTTGTCGAGGGCCGATACCGCTTCATCAAGGATCAGCAGACGCGGATCGAGCGCCAGCGCGCGGGCGATATTGACGCGCTGTTTCTGGCCGCCCGAGAGTTCGTGCGGATAGCGCTGGCTGAACAGGTTCGGCTTGAGCCCCACCTGCTCGAGCAAAGCCCGTGCCTGTTGCTTGGCGGCCTTGGAGGAGGCGCCCTGCACCTTGGGGCCATAGGCGATCGATTGCTCGATGGGCAAGCGCGGATTGAGCGAGGAATAGCTGTCCTGGAACACCATCTGCAGGGACCGCCGCAGGCCCTCGAGCGCCACGCCGGTATTTTCCCCCACCGTGTCGCCAT
>CAXBHD010000073.1:0-12737 GCA_963975335.1 uncultured Devosia sp.
GCCGAGCGGCTCGTCGAGCAGCAGCAGTTTGGGCCGCTTGGCCAGGGCCCGGGCCAAGGCGACGCGCTGGCGCTGGCCGCCCGAGAGCTGGTGCGGCTTGCGCGCGCCATAGTCGCTCAGCTTGACCAGGCTGAGCAATTCGGCGACGCGGTCGGCAATCTCGCCGCGCGGCAGGTGATCGCGCTTGAGGCCATAGGCAATGTTCTGCTCGACATTCATATGCGGGAACAGGGCATAGGACTGGAACATCATGTTGACCGGCCGATTATAGGGCGGCACATGCGTCATGTCCTGGCCGTCGATCTCGATACTGCCCGAAGTGGGCTCCTCGAAGCCCGCCAGCATGCGCAGCAGCGTCGACTTGCCCGAGCCCGAGCCGCCGAGCAGGCAGAAGAGCTCGCTCTTATAGATATCGAGCGAGACCTCGGACACGGCAAAAACGTCACCGAATTTCTTGGTGACGTTCTTGATACGCACGAAGGGCGTGGCGGCGGGATCGCGCCAGGGGCGCGTGTCGATGGCGAGCTGCGGTTTCTTGACCATGTCGAACCCTGTGCAAGGCAGTGGGGGCGGCTCATGCCGCCCCCGGTAAGTGTGGGTTACTGGCCGGTCTTGATGCGGGTCCAGGTCCGGGTCAGCACTTCCTCGAATTCGGGGCTGTGCGCGGCCATGACGAAGGCCTTGGCGATGGTTTCGGCCGGCGGATAGATGCCGGGATTGGACTTGACCGCTTCATCGACAAACTCGGTCGCCGGCAGGTTGGGATTGGCGTAGAACACGTAATTGGTGATCGCGGCCACGACCTGCGGCTCAAGGATGTAGTTGATGAAGGCATGCGCATTTTCCGGATGCGGGGCGTCTGCCGGAATGGCGAGGAAGTCGAACAGCGTCGCGGCGCCTTCCTTGGGGATGACATATTGCACTTCGACGCCGGCATTGGCCGCGGCAGCGGCGTCGGCAGCGATGAAGATGTCGCCCGAATAGCCCAGGGCCACGCAGGTTTCGCCATTGCCCATGTCGTCGATATACTGGGACGAGTTGAAGTAGCGGATAAAGGGCTTGATCGAGGTCAGCAGTTCCTCGGCCTTGGCCAGGTCCTCTTCGCTTTCCGAATTGGCATCAAGGCCCAGATAGTTGAGCGCAATGCCCACGACTTCCGAGGGGCTGTCGAGCAGGCTGATGCCGCAGCTGGCCAGCTGCTCGGCATATTGGGGATCAAAGATCAGGTCCCAGCTGTCGGTGGGGGCATCGGCGCCCAGGATTTCGGTGACCTTGGCGACATTGTAGCCATAGCCGATCGTGTTGATCATATAGGGCACGGCATGGGCATTGTCGGGGTCCTGATTGGCGGCGGTCGCCATCACGGCCGGGTCAAGATTGCCCAGATTGGTCAGCTTGGACTTGTCGAGCGGCTGGATCAGCCCGGCCTGGATCTGGCGCTCGAGGAAATTGCCCGACGGCACGACAATGTCATAGCCGGAATTGCCGGCCAGCAGCTTGGCATCGACGATCTCGTTATTGTCATAGACATCGTAGTTCACCTTGATGCCGGTGGCGGCCTCAAAATTGGCAATGGTGTCCTCGGCGATATAGTCGGACCAGTTATAGACGTTGAGAACGGCTTCTTCCTGGGCCAGCACGGGGCTGGCCACCATGAGGGCGCCAAGGGCGAGGGCAAGCTTTTGGTTCATCTGGAGGGAGCTCCTGTTCGCGTGGTTTGTGAGTTTTCACACGCCGCATCAAGCGGCAGCATGGATGGGAAAGCTGTCCCTGGGGACCGGGCAATCCTGCCGGGGCTTATCTTTCAAAGCTTGGATGATTGATGCGGCGGGCGGACTGGCATGCCGAAAGCGGGCGCATCAGGACGCCGGGCAACTTGACTGAACCGGCCCCGATACGGGGCGCATAGCGATCTGCGGCAGCAGCGAGATCAACCGGAAAAGTGTTCAGTGCAGTGCCCTTTCTGCATTGGAGTATGGGCAAAGCGTAAAGTGAAATGGCCGGCCGGACAAGGGATTTGGCTGCAGCATCTGGCGGGGGTTGACGCTATGCGACAACAAGGCGCAAAACCCGCGCCGACAGGGTCCGCGCGACCCCAATTTTGACCAGCCAGGATGACCTTATGACCGCCACGGCCTATCTGTCGATCAGCCCCGAGGTGCAGCAGGCGCTCGATGCCGGGGCGCCGGTGGTGGCGCTGGAATCGACCATCATCACTCATGGCATGCCGTTTCCGCAAAATCTCGACATGGCCCATAATGTCGAGGCGGTGATCCGCAGCCATGGCGCGGTGCCAGCCACCATTGCCATCATGGATGGCAAATTCTGCGTTGGCCTTGCCGGTGCCGATCTCGAGCGGCTGGCCCGGACCGGCGGCCAGGCGGCCAAGGCCAGCCGGCGCGATGTCAGTGCGCTGCTGGTCAAGCGCGAGATCGCCGGCACCACCGTCGCCACCACCATGCAGATTGCCGCCCTGGCGGGCATTTCGGTCTTTGCCACCGGCGGCATTGGCGGGGTGCATCGCGGCGCCGAGCAGACCTTCGACATTTCCGCCGATTTGGCCGAGCTCAGCCGCACGCCGGTGGCGGTGGTCTGTGCCGGGGCCAAGTCGATCCTCGATATTGCCAAGACGCTCGAAGTGCTCGAAAGCAATGGCGTGCCGGTGCTCGGCTTCGGCACCGATGACTTCCCCGCCTTCTGGGCGCGCCAGAGCGGCTTTCCGGTCGATCACCGCTTTGACGATGTCGCCGATATCGCCGCCGTCATTGCCAACCAGATCGCCCTGAACATGGGCGGGGTGCTGGTGGCCAATCCGATTCCGGTGGGTGATGAGCTCGACCCCGCCGCCATCGAGGCGCGCATTGCCGAGGCCATTGCCGGGGCCGAGGCCGAGGGCGTGTCGCGCAAGGCGCTGACGCCCTTCCTGCTCAAGCGCATCTTTGAGCTCACCGATGGCAAGTCGCTGGTGGCCAATATTGCTCTGGTGGAAAACAATGCCAAGGTGGCCGCGCAGATCGCGGTGGCGCTGGCCGCCCGCGCCGCATGAAGCGCCGCGTCCTGGTCGTTGGCGATGTCATGACCGATGTCATCGTTGTCCCCGACGGGCCGATCATCCGCGGCAGCGACCGGCGGGCCAGCGTGCGCAGCCGGCCGGGTGGCTCGGGCGCCAACCAGGCCGTATGGCTGGGGGCCATGGCAGCCGATGTGTGGTTTGCCGCCCGGGTCGGACAGGCCGACCGGGCCATGTATGAGGCCTATTTCCGCGGCCTGGGCGTGGTGCCGATGCTGGCGGGGGATCAGGTGCAGCCCTCGGGCGTGCTGGTCACCCTGGTCGATCCCGATGGCGAGCGCAGCTTTCTCACCGATCGCGGCGCCAATCTCAACCTGAGTGCCGCCGACCTGGACGACAGCCTGCTCGAGGGGGTCAGCCTGATCATGGTGTCGGGCTATAGCCTGTTTGCCCCCGGCCCGCGCGCTGCCGTGCTGGGCCTTTTGGCCCGCGCCAGGGCGCAGGGCGTGGCGATCGGCATCGATCCGGCCTCGGCCGGCTTTCTGCGCGAGGTGGGGCCGGCCCAGTTCCTGAGCTGGACGGCGGGGGCCGACTGGATCTTTGCCAATGCCGAAGAGGCCGCATTGCTGACCGGGCAGCAGGGGCTCGAGGCGCAGATGGCGGCGCTGGGCGCCTCCTATGGCACGGCCATCATCAAGCGCGGGGCGCTGGGCGCGGCTTTGGGCGGCCGCGACGGGGTGCGCCTGGCGCTGCCGGCGCCGGCGGTGACCGTGGTGGATTCGACCGGTGCGGGCGACGCCTTTGCCGCCGGCTTCATCGCCGCCCATCTCGATGGTGCCGATGACGCGGCTGCCATGGCTGCCGGCATTGCCGCCGGCGCCAGGGCGGTGCAGGTCATTGGCGGCCAGCCGCAATCAGACGCGTCGGCAGGGCCGGTCTAGGACAGTTCGGGCCCGATCATGCGCCGGCACATCAGCCTGATGCCGGCGGCCATCTGCGCCTCGTCGGTGAGCTTGAGGGCGATGCCATAGGCGGCAGCGAAGATGGTTTTGGCCAGCAGTTCAGGTTCGGCGGCGCCGGCGGCCCGCAAGGCGGCGGCGATCTCGCCCTCGGCGCGCAGATCCTTCTCGCGCAGCCTGATGCCGGCGCGCTTGTGCTCGCTCATCAGCTCGGTGGCGTGGGGCGAGCCGGCCAAAGCCCGCATCAGGGCGAT
The DNA here is from genome assembly GCA_963975335.1 of uncultured Devosia sp. Lineage (GTDB taxonomy): Bacteria > Pseudomonadota > Alphaproteobacteria > Rhizobiales > Devosiaceae > Devosia. The sequence continues at coordinate 4,224 of CAXBHD010000073.1, forward strand.
ATATTGCCCGGCCAGGGCATTGCCGATCCGGTCGGCGACATCGCCCTCGCCGCGCATGCCGGCGTCATAGGCCGCCATGAGGTCATCCATCAGCGTATCGACAATGCCGACGAAAATGGCGTCCTTGTCGGCAAACTGGGCATAGAGTGTCGGCTTGGCGATCTGCGCCTGGCGGGCGATCGCTTCCATCGTGGTGCCGCGCAGGCCATGGCGCAGGACCAGAATGCGGGCCGCCTCCACGATCCGTCGCCGTTTTTCCAGGGTTCGCTCGTCTGCCGCGTCGCTCAATTCCCAGACCTACCTTGAACATATTGAACGAATATCGTATATACCGTTCAGTTCCATCAGGAGACTGCCATGTCCGATCGCGTCCTCGTCACCGGTATTTCCGGTTTTCTCGGCGGCCATGTCGCCCTGCAATTGCTCAATGCTGGCTACACCGTGCGCGGCAGTGTGCGCAACCTTTCCAAGGCCGACAAGGTGCGCCAGACCCTGGCCAAGGCGGGCGGCGACGTCTCGCGGCTCGACTTTGTAGCGCTCGACCTGCTCGCCGATGCGGGCTGGGACGCGGCCATGGACGGCGTGCGCTATCTGCAGCATACGGCCTCGCCCTTCGTGCTGGAAACCCCCAAGGACCCGCAGGAGCTGATCCGGCCGGCGGTTGAGGGCACAAGACGGGCGCTGCAGGCCGCGCTCAAGGCACAGGTCGAGAAAGTCGTCCTCACCTCCTCGATCGCGGCCATTCAATATGGCCAGCCAAGCTATGACCGGCTGCTGACCGAAGCGGATTGGAGCAACCTGGACAGTCCGCAGACCGGCGCCTATCCGGCCTCCAAAACCCTGGCCGAGCGCGAAGCCTGGGCCATCATGGACGCCGCGGGGCGGCACGACGATCTGGCGGTGATCAATCCGGCGGGAATATTCGGGCCGCTGCTCGACGAGGATCCGGGCACGTCCTCGACCCTGGTGCGGCGGCTGCTCGATGGCAGGCTGCCGGCGGCGCCCAAGCTCTATATGGCGGCGGTGGATGTGCGCGACGTTGCCGCTTTGCAGGTGGCGGCGATGACCGATCCGGCCTATTTCGGCCAGCGCTGCATTGCCGCCGAGGGCGTCTATTCCATGCCCGAAATCGGCGCCATGCTGAAGCCGGCCTTTCCCGATCGCCGCGTGCCCACGGCCACCTTGCCGCATTGGGTGGTGCGCATCGCCGCCCTGTTTGACCGCGACATTGCCAATAACCTGCATGAAATCGGCCGGGCCAAGCGGCTCGATACCAGCCGCGCCCCGCAGCGCCTCGGCCGGAAGCTGATCGATACGCCCAGCGCTGTCATCGCCACCGGCAGGAGCCTGGTCGAGCACGGCCTGGTGTGACGGTCCGCCGGCGGCAAAAGGCGGGGCGAAATGGCCGCCAAACCCCCTTGCCCCCTCAATGATTTACCCCCTATCATCGGCGCGGCCTGGGGCTGTAGCTCAGTTGGGAGAGCGCGTCGTTCGCAATGACGAGGTCAGCGGTTCGATCCCGCTCAGCTCCACCATTTCCCATTGCCTCAGCCCTTGGGCACATGGGCGGCGTCGCGTGCCGGGGTGAGTGCGGCGTCGTCGCCGGGCAGGGGGATATAGCCCTGGCCCATCAGCCAGTCGCGGACGATGACATTGACGGCGTCGCCCGGGCTCATCCTGCCATGGGGCGGCTCATCGCGGTCGGCGATGAACCGCGCCAGCCCGTCGCGCAGGTCAGCATCGAGGCTGATCGCGCTCATTTGCTGTCCAGCTGCTTTTCGACCGCCTTGCGGCTATTGCCGGCGGTCTTGACCGCCTGTCTGACCTCGGCTCTGGCGGCGCCGGTCTTGCCGGCCTCATAGGCGACTTCGTGCTGCTGGGTGCCGGCGACGCGGTCGCGATCCTGCTTGGTATTGGGCATGGCTGAGATCTCCTATTGGGTGGCTGCCAGATCAACGCGCGCCCGAATCGAAGGTTCACTGCGATGGCGGCGTGACGCGGCCCGGATCGGCGGCAGCGGCGCGGCCGGCCGCCGGAACAGGCGGGCAAAACACGGGGACCAGGGCGGATTGCGCTTCATAATAACGTTGCAATAGCGTAGTGAGGTCGGCGGGCGGCGCGGTGGGCGCTGCATCCACCCCACCAATGGAATTTCTGGGAGAGCATATTGCGTGCACATCGTGATCGGCAGCGCAGCCTTGAGCAGTTGCAACAACGCCTGGGCGCCTGGGCCGACGAGCTCACGGCCTGGGAGGTGCAGCAGCATTTTCCCCTTACCGGCTGGACGGTGCAGGCGCCGGGCGGCGCGCCCCACCCGATCGCGATGGGCGCGGAATGGGACAATCGGATCGGCATCCACACTTTCCGCACGACCGCGCTGATCGAGGCGCCTAAGGGCAGCGCGATCGAGCTGCGGCTCGATTTCGGCGGCGAGGCGCTGGTGCGGCTGCTTGATGCAGCGGGCAACCGGCTCGAAGCCTTTGGCGCCAATCCCCATCATCCGCGCTTCGAGGTCGTGCCGGACCAGCCCTTCGCCATCGTCGCCGAAGTGGCGGCGCGGAGCCTGTTCGGCATTCCCCAGCGCGCGCCGCGGCTCAACAAGGCCGAGATCCTGGCCTTTCACCCGGCCATCCGCGCCCTGCGGCAGCGCATCGAGGTGGCGCGCAATGCCAGCGAGCATGTCGGCGATGCCGAACTCGCGCGGGCCTTGTGCGAGGTGGTCGAGCTGGCCATGGCGCAGCTGCGCCTGCCCACGGCCACGGCCGAGGTCGGGCCCCGGCTGGCCGATCAGGGCTGGGCGCGCCGCATCTGGGAGCGCAGCTTCGAGCCTACCGACATGCCGGCAGCCATGCCGCAGTCGGCGCATGATTCGGTGGAGGCAGCCCTGGCCGTGTTGGATGACGGGCTGGCCACGCTGCGCCAGGCCTATCCCAAGCAGGGCAAGGTGCTGATCACCGGCCATGCCCATATCGATTATGCCTGGCTGTGGCCGCAGCCGGAAACCGTGCGCAAGATCGTACGCACCTTTTCCAATGTGGAAGCGCTGATGCGCAGCCATCCCGAGTTCAAATTCGCCCAGTCCTCCTCGATGATGTATCGCCATATCGAAGCGGAAGACCCCGCCTTGCTCAAGGCGATCCAGGCGCGGGTGGCCGACGGGCAGTGGGAGCCGATCGGCGGCATGCTGATCGAATGCGATACCAATATGCCCTCGGCCGAAGCCTTCCTGCGCCAGTTCCTCATCGGCCAGCAGGACTTTTTGCGCTATTTCGGCGCTATCAGCCGCACTGCCTGGCTGCCCGATACGTTTGGTTTTACCGGCGCCATGCCGCAGATCATGCGCCATGCCGGCATAGACGCGCTGGTCACCATTAAGGTGACCTGGAACGAGACCAATCCGCTGCCGGAAAACCTCTTCGTCTGGGCCGGCAATGACGGCTCGGAAGTGCTCACCCACACCTATGATGCCTATGAGAGCGAAGGCTATAATATGTGGATGACGCCCGGCGCGCTGGCCGAGGTCTGGGCCAATCACAAGGCCAAGGACCTCACCGATACGGTGATTGCCTCCTATGGCTGGGGCGATGGCGGCGGCGGCCCCGATCCCGACCAGATCACCACCATGCCCATCATCAATCTGATGCCCTCCATTCCCCATGTCGAACACGGCAATATCCAGACCCATCTCGACTCCATCCGCAGCGAACTGGATGAGAGCACGCTGCCGCGCTGGAGCGGGGAAATGTATCTCGAATATCACCGCGCCACCCTGACCACCCAGGCGCGCACCAAGCAGCTCAACCGCCGTGCCGAATTGGGCCTCGTCGCCGCCGAGGCGCTCGAGGCGCTGGCCGGCCTGGCCGGTGCCGGCACGCCGCCAAGCGATCTCGAAAATGACTGGGTGCTGACGCTGCGCAACCAGTTCCACGATATCCTGCCGGGCAGTTCCATCCGCGAAGTCTATCAGCAGACCGAGGCCGAGCTTGAAGGCGTGGTGGCCAAGGCCGAGGCCATTGCCCAGGCCAGCCTGACCGCCATTGCCGAGTGCCACAGGGGCGCGGGCACGCTGCAGCAGGGGCTTGCCGTCGCCAATATGTCGGGCACGGCCAAGCCGCATGCCCAGCTGGTCTCGGCCGAGCCGCTGCCGGCGGCGCTCGGCGCCCAGGCGATTGATGGCGGCTATGTCGCCTGTATCGATCAGACCCTGGCCCCGCTTTCGGTGTCCTTCATTGGCGCCAGCGCCCCCGGTCAGGTGACGGCCACGCCAAGCCTGCTGGAAAATGCCTTTGTGCGGGCGAGGCTGGATGATGCGGGCCGTCTGGTCAGCGTCTTTGACAAACGCTGCGGCCGCGAACTGGTGGCGCCAGGCGGCGCCGCCAATAGGCTCATGGTCTATCGCAACGAGCTGCCGCGCACCTATGACGCCTGGGATATCGAATCGAGCTTTGCCCTGGGCGGGGAGGAACTGACCGCGCTCGAGAGCCTGAGCGTCACCGCCCAGGGCCCGCATCTGGGCGAGATCACCATCGTGCGCAGGCTCAGCGCCAGCACGATCACACAGCGCCTGCGGCTTTGGGCCAATAGCCCGCGCATCGACTTCGTCACCGATATCGACTGGCATGACCGGCGCACCTATATGCGGGCCGCCTTCGATCTGACCGTCCTGGCCAATGAGGCGCAGTTCGACCAGGCCATCGGCATTACCGGCCGCGCCACGCATGACAATACGAGCTGGCAGAAGGCGCAGTTCGAGGCCTGCGGGCACCGCTTTGTCAGCCTGTCGGAAACCGACTGGGGCGCGGCCATCCTCTCCTCGGACAAATATGGCTTTTCCGCCAAGGGCAATGTGCTCACCATCAGCCTGGTGCGTGGGCCGATGTATCCCGACATGCTGGCCGATGAGGGAGCGCATCACTTCACCTATGCTTTGCTGGCCCATGACGGGCGCTGGTGGAGCGATGCCGTGCAGGCCGAAGCCGATCTCGTGGTCGATCCGCTGCGCTTCGTGCCGGCCGAGGCGGCGCAGCCCTATGCCTTCGCCCCGATCGGCTGGCAGGGGCAGAGCATGCGGCTGCATGCCCTCAAGCCGGCCGAAGACGGGCATGGCCATGTGCTGCGCCTGTCGGAAAGCGCCGGCCGCCGCGGCAGCTTTGCCCTGACCCTGCCGGCCGGGGCCAGCGCGACGCCGGTCGATGGTCTCGAGCAGGCCCAGGCAGAGGGCAAGCTCGACCAGCTGCGCCCCTTCCAGCTGATCAGTGCCCGCATCGGGGCCTGATCACGGCGGCCGCCGGTCCGTCCGGCGGCCTTTCTGGCGTGGTTGAGGGGTCTCAGTCGTCCTTGCCCGCCAGCCGCGCCTTCATCTGGCGGTCGAGGCCCTGGGTAATCACTGCCTTCATGGCGAGGCGCGCTTCCTCGGGGTCGCCGGCCAGAATGGCCTGGGCAATGCGGCCATGCGCGGCCACCGTCGCGGCCAGGGCGGCAGGGTCCCTGACGGGCGAGCTGATGGTGAAGGCGGCGGTCAGCGCCAGCTCGACCAGCGTGCTGATCGAGGCCATGAAGGGATTGGCCGAGGCTTCCGCCACGGTGCGGTGAAATTCCAGGTCGGTGCGGGCAAATTCCTCGGCGCTGGCGGCTTCGCCCATGCGGGCGGCACAGGCCAGCAGGGCCTGGGCCTGCTCATCGGTGCGGCGGGTGGCGGCCAGGGCCGCCGATTCCAGTTCGACGCCCACGCGGATTTCCGCCAGGCTGGTGAGGAATTCGGCATCCGGTCCGGTCTCGAAATGCCAGGACAGCACGTCGGCATCGAACAGGTTCCAGCGGCTGCGCGGCAGCACGCGGGTGCCGATGCGGGCGCGCGCCTCGATCATGCCCTTGGCGGCCAGGGTCTTGAGCGCCTCGCGCAAAACGGTGCGCGACACGGCAAAGCGCTGCAGCAATTCGGCATCGGCGGGCAGAATGCTGCCCTGCTTGTATTCGCCCCCGACAATGGCCACGCCCAGTAGCCAGAGCACCTGGGAATGCAGATTGCGCGCGGGAACCCGGCCCGCGATCGAGGCAATGAGATCGCCCGAGGTCCGGTGTCGGGCGGTGTTGAGGGTCATCGAAACGTCTCCGCCATCAGGCGGTGACCTAAGCATGGGGTCATTAGTGTTACAATATGAAATAGCCGCGCCGAACCAGGCTTGCGGATGCGGTTCGGCGGGGGCTGGACAGGTCCGGTGGGGTCGGCCAAGGGTAGCGCAACAGGAGTTGTCCCATGACCGAACCCATGACCAACAGGAAATCCGAGCAGATCGAGGCGGTACTGGCCCATGTCGATGCCGAGCTCGAGCAGAGCCTGGAGCGCCTCTATGGCCTGCTGCGCATCAAATCCATCTCGACCGATCCGGCCTTCAAGCAGGAATGCCAGCGCGCCGCCGACTGGATCGTTGCCGAGCTGCGCGATATCGGCTTTGACGCGACCGCCCATGCCACGCCGGGCCATCCGGTCGTCTGGGCCAGGGGCGCCGCCGTGCCCGGCCCGCATGTGCTGTTCTATGCCCATTATGATGTGCAGCCGGTCGATCCGCTCGAGCTCTGGCACTCGGACCCCTTTGAGCCGCAGCTGGCCACCGATGCGGCGGGCCGCCAGATCATCGTGGCGCGCGGCGCCTCGGACGACAAGGGCCAGATGCTGACCTTCATCGAGGCCTGCCGGGCCTGGCAGAAGGTGACGGGGGCGCTGCCGGTCACGGTCTCCTTGATGCTCGAAGGCGAGGAAGAAAGCGGCGGCAAGAATCTGCCGCCCTTCATGGAGGCCAATAGGGCCGCTCTGGGCGCGGCCGATATCGCTCTGGTCTGCGATACCGACATGTGGGACCGACAAACCCCCTCGATCACCACCATGCTGCGCGGCATGGTGGCCGAGGAGGTGGAAATCACCTGCGCCGACAAGGACCTGCATTCGGGCATGTTCGGCAATGCGGCGCGCAATCCCAACCAGCTGCTGGCCGAGATCATTGCCAGCCTGCGGGCGCCCGATGGCAGCGTGACGCTGCCCGGCTTTTACGACGATGTCGCCGAGGTCAGCCCCGCGATCAAGGCGCAGTGGGCGGGTCTGGGCTTTGACGATGCCGAATTCCTCGGCGAAGCGGGGCTGTCGATCCCGGCGGGCGAACAGGGCCGCAGCGTGCTCGAAATGCTCTGGGCGCGGCCGACCTGCGAAATCAACGGCATGATGGGCGGCTATACCGGGGATGGCTTCAAGACCGTCATCCCCGCCAAGGCCAGCGCCAAGATCAGCTTCCGGCTGGTCTCGAACATGGATCCGGTCAAGATCCGCGCCGCCTTCCGCGCCCATGTCGAGGCGATGATCCCGGCCGACTGTTCGGTGCGCTTTACCGCCCATGGCGGCTCGCCCGCCATTACCGTGCCCAGCGATGGCACACATCTCAAGCGGGCCCTCGAGGGTCTCAGCGCAGAATGGGGCAAGCCGGCGGTGATTACCGGCTCGGGCGGCTCGATCCCGGTGGCCGGCGATTTCAAGCGCATATTGGGGCTCGATACGCTGCTGATCGGCTTTGCCCAGATCGACGATGCGATCCATTCGCCCAATGAGAAATATGATCTGGCCAGCTATCACCGCGGCATCCGCTCCTGGGTGCGGGTGCTGGCGGCCTTGGCGGGTTAGACGGCGATCGCGTCACCATCACGGTGGGCACCTCCCCCTTTACGGGGGAGGTTGGGAGGGGGTGCGACGGCCCCCATATCGGGGTGAACCTGCCCCCCTCCCTGACCCTCCCCGCAAGGGGGAGGGTGACGACTGAAGCTTCAGCGCCTCACACGAAGATCAGCGCCAGCATGGCCAGCACCGCCGGCACGGTCTGGATGAAGAGGATGCGGCGGCTGGCCGTCACGGCGCCGAAAATGCCGGCCACGGCAATGCAGGCGAGAAAGAACATGGCGATCTGCCAGGCAAAGCCGGGGATCGGATAGACCAGGCTCCAGATCAGCCCGGCGGCCAGAAAGCCGTTATAGAGCCCCTGATTGGCGGCCAGCGTCTTGGTCGCAACCGCAAATTCGGCCGTCAGGCCAAAGGCCTTGAGCGCCCGGGGCGTGGTCCAGAGAAACATTTCGAGGATCATGATGTAGATGTGCAGCAGCGCGATCAGCGCCACGAGCGTGGTTGCGATGAAGCTCATGAGGCTCATGGTGGACGGCCTTTCGGGGGCAGGCGCCGACCGTCATGGCGGCGCTGATCAGACCCGTTCCATCTCATGCCAGGCCCGGTTCGGGCAAGTGTGCCCGCACCGGCTGGCGGTGCAGCGCCTCAGTGGTCCTGCTGGGCGTCGGCCGCGCCGAGCAGCCAATAGCCGGCGGCCCTGACATAGTCGGGGTTGAAACCGCGCTCCTCGGTGAGGTGGGCGCGCACCGCTTTGCTCATGCCGGCCTCGCCGGCGACAAAGGCATGGGCCGTGCCGGCGGGAAAGCGCGTTACCCGGAGACGGTCCAGGATCAGGCTGGTCGTGCCGGCGG
>CAXBHD010000074.1:0-12727 GCA_963975335.1 uncultured Devosia sp.
CCGAGGGCACTTCACTTAACCAGCGCACCGCGAGTGCAGGGCCCTCGGGTCAAGCCCGAGGGTGACGATCGGGGTATGGAGGAGACTTTCCAATGACCGCCACTGCCCAGTACAACTTTGCCTATCTCGACGAGCAGACCAAACGGATGATCCGCAGGGCCATTCTCAAGGCCATTGCCATTCCCGGTTATCAGGTGCCCTTCAGCTCCCGCGAAATGCCCATGCCCTATGGCTGGGGCACGGGCGGCGTGCAGGTGACGGCCTCGATCATCGGGCCGGACGATGTGCTCAAGGTCATCGACCAGGGCGCTGACGACACCACCAATGCGGTCTCGATCCGCGCCTTCTTCGCCAAGGTGGCGCAGGTGGCGACGACGACGCATACGGCTGAAGCCAGCATCATCCAGACCCGCCACCGCATTCCCGAAAAAAAGCTCGAGGCCGGGCAGATCCTGGTCTATCAGGTGCCGATCCCCGAGCCGCTGCGCTTTCTCGAACCGCGCGAAACCGAGACGCGCAAAATGCATGCGCTCGAGGAATATGGGCTGATGCACGTCAAACTCTATGAGGACATTGCCCGGCACGGCCGCATCGCCACCACCTATGCCTATCCGGTCAAGGTCGAGGGGCGCTATGTCATGGATCCCAGCCCGACGCCCAAATTCGACAATCCCAAAATGCATATGAGCGCGGCGCTGCAGCTGTTCGGCGCCGGGCGCGAGCACCGGATTTACGCCGTGCCGCCTTATACCGAAGTGGTGAGCCTCGACTTCGAGGACCATCCCTTTGCCATTCAGCATTTCGAAGAGCCCTGCGCCCTGTGCGGGGCCGAACAGGTCTATCTCGACGAGGTCATTCTCGATGACCAGGGCGGGCATATGTATGTGTGCTCGGATACCGACAATTGCGAGGAACGGCGCGCAGCGGGACATGTCGGCACGCTGGGCGTGGCCCAGGAGGCAGCGCAATGAGGCTGTATCCTTCAGGTCAACAGTCCAATGTCGCGGTACCAGCGTCCCCTCTCCCCTCAGGGGAGAGGGTCAGGGTGAGGGGTGAATGCCCCTCGGCTCGAGCCAGCAGTCTGAACCCCTCACCCGGCGCGTCCGCGCCGACCTCTCCCCTCAGGGGAGAGGTGAAGACCCGTGCCGGACATCGCATGCTGGAGACTGCCAATGAGCACTGAACCCCTCCTCAAGGTCGATCGCCTGACCAAATATTACGGCTCCCGTCTTGGCTGCGCCGATGTCAGTTTCGAACTCTGGCCCGGCGAAGTGCTGGCCATTGTCGGCGAAAGCGGCTCGGGCAAGACCACCCTGCTCAATTCGCTGTCGGCAACGCTCGAACCGAGCGCGGGCACCACGCATTACCGCATGCGCGACGGGGCCTGGCGCAATATCTATGAGCTCAGCGAGGCCGAGCGGCGCTTTCTCGTGCGCACCGACTGGGGCTTTGTGCACCAGAACCCCGCCGATGGATTGCGCATGACCGTCTCGGCCGGCGCCAATGTCGGCGAACGGCTGATGGCGGTGGGCGACCGGCACTATGGCCATATCCGCGAGACCGCGCTCGACTGGCTCGGCCGCGTGGAGATCGCCGCCGACCGTATCGACGACCAGCCGCGGTCATTTTCGGGCGGCATGCGGCAGCGCCTGCAGATCGCCCGCAACCTCGTCACCGGGCCAAGGCTGGTCTTCATGGACGAGCCGACCGGCGGGCTCGACGTCTCGGTGCAGGCGCGCCTGCTCGACCTGCTGCGGGGTCTCGTGGGCGAGCTGGGCCTGGCGGCCATCGTCGTCACCCATGACCTGGCGGTGGCGCGGCTCCTCAGCCACCGCATGATGGTGATGAAGGACGGCCATGTCATCGAGGCGGGCCTGACCGACCGCGTGCTCGACGACCCGCGCGAACCCTATACCCAGCTGCTCGTTTCCTCGATTTTGCAGGTGTGAGCCCGGTGCGCAACCCAACCCCCACCCTCAGTCCCTCCCCACAAGGGGGAGGGATGCGCAGAGCCAAACTCTCCACGATCCCCCTCGCCTCGGCGCCTTCGTCTCCCTCCCCCTTGTGGGGAGGGATCAAGGGTGGGGGTAGCTGCCGCATTCACGGAGCCACGCCATGACCGCCCTTACTGTCGCCAACCTCGCCAAGACCTTCACCATGCATCTGCGCGACGGGATCGTGCTGCCCGTCGTGGCCAATGTGAACTTTCATGTCGATCCCGGCGAATGCGTCGTGCTGGGCGGGCCATCGGGGGCGGGCAAGAGCTCCATTCTCAAGATGGTCTATGGCAATTACGGCGTCGATGCCGGCGCGATATTGATCCGGCACCATGGTGCGGCCGTCGATCTGGCCAGCGCCGATCCGCGCCTGGTGCTGACGCTGCGGCGGGATTCCATTGGCTATGTCAGCCAGTTCCTGCGCACCGTGCCGCGCGTTTCGGCGCTCGACGTGGTGGCTGAGCCGCTGGTGATCCGGGGCGTGGACAAGGGTGAGGCGCAGGCGCGCGCGCGGGACCTGCTGGCCCGGCTCAACCTGCCCGAACGGCTCTGGAGCCTGCCGCCGGCCACTTTTTCCGGCGGCGAGCAGCAGCGCGTCAACATTGCGCGCGGCTTCATCACCGACCATCCGGTGCTGCTGCTCGATGAGCCGACGGCGTCGCTCGACGCCACCAACCGCGCCGTGGTGGTGGCCATGATCGGCGAGAAAAAGGCGCAGGGCGTGGCGCTGCTGGGCATCTTCCACGACGAGGAAGTCCGCGAGCAGGTGGCCGACCGCATTCTCGATGTCACCGCTTTTGCCCCGGAGATCGCCGCATGACCCGCCTTTCCGAAAGCCCCTATCTGCATCCCACCGCCCATGTCGTGGACTCCACGCTGGGCCGCTATACTGAGGTGGGCGCCGGCAGCACCGTGTCCCGCTCCCGCCTGGGCGACTATTCCTACTGCGTCGAAAATACCCAGATCGCCTATGCCGATATCGGCAAATTCGCCAATATCGCCAGCCATGTGCGCATCTATGCCTCCATGCATCCGATGGAACGGGCCTCCCAGCACCACTTCACCTATCGCTCCGCCTGGTATTTCTCCGGCGAGGCCGATGACCAGGATTTCTTTGACTGGCGCGCCTCCACCCCCATCACGATCGGCCATGACACCTGGATCGGCCATGGCGCGGTGATCATGCCGGGCGTCACGATCGGCAATGGCGCCATTATCGGCGCCAATGCCGTGGTGACCAAGGACGTGGCGGCTTTCGCCATTGCCGTGGGCGTGCCGGCCCGCACCATCAAGCAGCGCTTCAGCGACGCTGTCGCCAGCCGGCTCGACGCCTTGGCCTGGTGGGACTGGAGCCATGACCGGCTGCACCAGGCGCTGCCCGATTTCCGTGCGCTGGGGATTGAGGCGTTTCTGGAGAAATATGACGGGTGAGCTGACCTGGCCTGACGATCGGCATCGACGCTCAATAAGACAGTCTATAGCCGTGCCAAAGCGATCATATAGGCCGCGCCGAGCCATGCTAAAACTCTGTTAGGCCAAGGAAATCAACGCTTTTCCCCGAATAGATTGCCTCCGCTGGGGGACGCTCTATTGGCGGCGCGGGCAGCCGCGATTTTCCAGCAAGAATCGATCCCGCGCCCGGTAAAACAATCCCGGGACCCTCTTGATCGATATCGTCATTATCGTCTGTTGAGAGGTGCCAGCCGAGGTATTTCGGACCGCCTTGGCGTCGCCTTGCGCCGTTAATGGCCCACGCCCAGCGCCGATCTAGTGCGAAATATCGGCAGCAGCACTTCACTATCCGCTGGCTGTGCATCGTCATGTAACCGTCATCAAATCTACATGCTGACGTTACTTGCCCGCCCTAGGTCTGCCACAGTCGAGAAGGGGGGCGTATCGATGCTGAAGATCTCCAATGTTACGCGACGATTTGGTGACAAGGTCGCCGTTGACGACGTGACGCTGGAGCTCCCCAAGGGCGAGATGGTGGGCATTATCGGCCGCTCCGGCGCCGGCAAGTCCACCCTGCTGCGCATGATCAACCGGCTGACCGATGTCAGCGACGGCGAGATCAGCTGTGAGGGCGTGGCGGTATCGGCGCTCAATGGCCGTGCCCTGCGTGACTGGCAGCGCGACTGCGCCATGATCTTCCAGCAGTTCAACCTGGTGCCGCGGCTCGACGTCATCACCAATGTGATGCTCGGCCGGCTGAACCAGCGCGGCACGCTGCAAAGCATGCTCAACCTGTTTCCCCGCGAAGACATTATCCGGGCCATCGAGATCCTCGAGCGGCTGGGCATTTCCGAGCATGGCCCCAAGCGCGCCGAAGCGCTGTCGGGCGGCCAGCAGCAGCGCGTCGGCATTGCCCGCGCGCTCATGCAGGATCCGCGCATCATCCTGGCCGATGAGCCGATCGCCTCGCTCGACCCGATGAACGCCCAGGTGGTGATGGATACGCTGCGCCGCATTCATGACGAGGACGGCCGGCTGGTCGTCTGCAACCTGCATACGCTCGACACCGCCCGCCGCTATTGCGACCGGGTCATCGGCATGCGCGCCGGCCGGATCGTGTTCGACGGCCGTGCCGAAGAGCTGACGACCAACGTGGCGCGCGAGATCTACGGCGCCGACGCCGATTTTTCGGAGGAAGCCACCTCCACCAGTATCGAGACGCTGAGCCGGCCGCGTGGCGTCATCGCCGCCGAACCCGAACTCGTCTGAGACCCCATCCCCGGTGCGAACCGGGAGGAACTACCACACACCGGAGACTGAAATGAACAAGCTAGTTGCAGCCCTGCTGCTGACGTCCACGCTGGTCGCCCCCAGCTTCGCCCAGGACATCACCGAATTCCGCATCGGCATCCTTGGCGGCGAAAATGCCCAGGACCGCATGACCTCCAACGAGTGCGTGCGCGCCTATGTCGAAGACCTGCTCGGCGTCCCCACCAAGATTTTCACCCCGGCTGACTATGACGGCGTGATCCAGGGCCTGCTCGGCGGCACCATCGACATGGCATGGCTCGGCGCTTCGGCCTATGCCAAGACCTATATCACCGACCCGGAAGCCGTGGACGTCGTGCTGGTCAAGACCAATCTGGATGGCTCGTTTGCATATCACTCGATCGGTATCGCCCGCGCCGATTCCGGCATTACCTCGCTGGCCGACATGAAGGGCAAGGTCTTCGGCTTCGGTGATCCGAACTCGACCTCCGGCTACCTGATCCCCTCCGTCGAAATCCCGCAGGAAACCGGCGCCAGCATGGAAAGCGGCGACTATTTCGGCGAAGTCCGCTTCACCGGCGGCCATGAACAGACCATCGTTGCCGTCGCCAATGGCGATGTCGATGCCGGCGTGACCTGGGCCGACGGCCAGGGCGACTGGGCCGATGGCTATAATTCGGGTGCCCTGCGCAAGGCCGTGGATGCCGGCATTGTCGACATGAACGACCTGGTGGAAATCTGGAAGTCCAAGCCAATTCCCGAAGGCCCGATCGTGCTGCGTCGCGCCCTGCCGGAAGACGTCAAGACCAAGGTTGTCGAGTTCCTCTCGGGCCTGCATGCAAAGGACGAACAGTGCGCCTACAACATGGCTGCCGGCGAGACCGCGGGCTTTGCCCCGATCGCTCATGAAGCCTACCAGACCATGATCGACCTGCGTCTGTCGCAGGAGAACTAAGCCGCACAGACGCTTTGGGGCCGGATACCCGATGGTATCCGGCCCTCGTCTCATGCATGGGAATGTCACGCATGTCAGAACTAGCCCAGAGCGGTCCCGCCGGTATCCGGCCTCCCGACATCCGGACTTCCTACCTGCGGGACGTACACCAGCGCCGCCTCTATTCCGGCATCTTGCTGGCCATTCTGGCGCTGATGCTGGTCTCGGGCTTCATGCTGGCCGATAGCCGCAATGCCGGCGGATTCTGGGACGGGCTGCCCCGGGTTCTCGAATTCCCCACCGAAGTGGTTGTCGAAGCCATCGAGAAAGCGGCCAATCTGCCGGCCCATCTGGTGCGCTATTTTCCCTCGCTGCTCGAAACGGTGAATATTGCAGCGGCGTCGACCCTGCTGGGGGCGCTGCTGGCCTCCGTGCTCTCCATGCTGGCGACCCGCGGCCTGGCCCGCTGGCCCGCACTCATTCCGCTGTTCCGGCGCGCCATGGACATCATGCGCGCCGTGCCCGAAGTGGTGATCGCGCTGGTGCTGATCTTCGTTTTGGGCGGAGGGCCCGTCGCGGCCATGGTCGCCATCGCCTTCCATACGACCGGCGCGCTGGGCAAGCTGTTTTCCGAGGTCAACGAGAATGCCGATCTGCGGCCCGTTGAAGGGCTCGCCTCGGTCGGCTCCACCTGGTCGCAGCGCATGTGGTTCGCCGTCCTGCCGCAGGTGGCGCCGAACTATCTGAGCTATGCGCTGATGCGCTTTGAAATCAATATCCGCGCCTCGGCCATTCTCGGCTTCGTCGGGTCGGGCGGTATCGGCTATGACTTGCGCAATGCCATGAGCTGGGGCAAGGGCCGCTATGACGAGGTCGCGGCCATCTTCATCCTGCTGCTCGGCACGATCATCATCGTCGACCAGCTTTCCAGCCACTATCGCAACCGCCTCGTGCGGGGAGTCTGATCATGGCGCTGGCTGAAACGACACGCGACCTGCGCAGCGAGGCCCTGGCACTGTTCGCCCGCAAGCGGCTGTTCAGCCTGGGCATGCCGCTGCTGGTGCTGGCCTACTTCGCCTATATCTTTATCAGCTTCGACATTGCCGGCATTGCCGGCCGGGCGCGCCCCGACAATGCCCGCGTGCTGCTCGCCGACGCCTATAGCTACAAGACCCATGTCATCCGCGACAATCGCGCCGAGACGGTCAGCGTTGCCATCGAAGGCGAAACCAAGGGCACCTATGCCCAGGGTGTCGCCCCGGACTGGGTGACGCTGCGTGGCGGCGACGTCGACATTCGGCTCGATGACGGCACCCTGGTGCTGTTCCGCGGGACCGACGTGACCGTCGAGGTACCCGATTACGGCACCGTGCTGCTGAGCTCGACGGGCGGCGACGTCGCCCTGACGCTGCCCACCGCCACTGACGTGGTGCCGGACTGGATCAGTGCCTCCAATAGCCGCGTCTCGCTGACCATGCCCAGCGGCCGTGTCCAGGTGACGCGGTCCAAATCCGAAGTCTTCCGCTACGAGCCGGGCTGGGAGCTCTTCTTCTTCACGCTCGACAGCCCGTTTTATGGCCGCAGCTTTGGCGAACTGGCGAGCCTGGCCGTCTCCCCCGTCGAACTGGTGCCGGGCACCAGCAACCTGGTCGCCATGGTCAGCGGCTTCTGGAACAATACGATGTGGCGTCATGGCGACGTGGCCTGGGCGCTGTTCGAAACCGTGCTCATGGCCTTTCTGGGCACGTTCGGCGCCGGGCTGATCGCGCTGCCCATCGCCTTCCTCGCCGCGTCCAATTTCACCCCGTCGCGCTGGGTCCGCCTTGCCTTCCGCCGGGTGTTTGATTTCCTGCGCGGCGTCGACGGGCTGATCTGGACCATTATCCTGTCGCGTGCCTTCGGCCCCGGACCATTGACCGGCGCCCTGGCCATCCTGCTGACCGACACCGGCAGCTTCGGCAAGATGTTCTCCGAGGCGCTGGAAAATGTCGATGACAGGCAGATCGAGGGCGTGCGTTCCACCGGCGCCAATGCGCTGCAGCGCCATCGCTTCGGCGTGATGCCGCAGATCACCCCCGTGCTGCTCAGCCAGCTGCTGTATTATTTCGAGTCCAATACCCGCTCCGCCACCGTCATCGGCGCCATTGTGGGCGGTGGTATCGGCCTGCTGCTGACCCAGGCCATCAGCACGCAGAAGGACTGGGAAGAGGTGACCTATTACATCATCCTCATCGTGCTCATGGTCATGGCGATGGATACGCTGTCGGGCTGGTTGCGCAAGGCACTGATCAAGGGCGGCGCCGGCGGGCATTGAGGGGGCATCGCCCTCGGCAAATGCGCGCCGGTTCGTTAACGTACAAAAAACCCTGATCCGCAACGCCCGCTTAAGCGGCGGCGGCTATGCTTTTGCATCGTCCACCGGATTACGGTCGTGGTTTCACCTCTCGATTTCATTCTGCTGCAGCATGATTGGCGCTTTGTCGGCCTTGCCGCGCTGGTCTGTCTGGTCGCCGCCTATGCCTGTATGGGACTGCTGCGCCACGCCCGCCAATCGACGGGCCGGCGGCGGCTGATCTGGGTTTGCGTCGCGGCGGTGGCGGTGGGGCTGGGCATCTGGAGCACGCATTTCGTCGGCATGCTGGCGCTGCGGCCCGGCTTTACGCTGAGCTATGACCTGGCATTGACCGCTGTCTCGCTGCTGATCGCCATTGCCATTGGCGGCCTTGGCATTGCGTTGGCCGCGCATGGCCGCACGGCGCTCGACCATGGGCTGGGCGGCGCGGTGGTCGGCATTGCCATTGCCTGCATGCATTTTACCGGCATTGCCGCTTTGGTGATGGGCGGCGCCATTGGCTGGAATGCCGAACTGGTGGCGCTTTCCATACTGGCCGGCATGGGGCTGGGCGCCCTGTCGTTTCTGGCCGCCCATTACAACCGCCTGCTGCTCGGCGCCGCTTTGCTGACGCTGGCCATTTGCGGCATGCATTTCACGGCCATGCGCGCCGCTGATCTATCGGCCTGTTATCCGCTGATGCTGGCAGGCGCCGTGGACAATGGCTGGCTCTCGCTGGGCGTGGCGCTGATTTCGCTGCTGGTGCTGGGTGCCGCTTCGGGCAGCGTGCTGCTGGACCGGGCCGAGCGGCGCCGGGCGCAGCTCGCCAATAGCAGGCTGGCCGAAGTCAGCACCAGACTCGAACTGGCCACTACCCATATGGCGCAGGGCCTTTGCCTGTTCGATAGCGCGGGTATCATGCGGTTCCACAACGGGCGGGTCGCCGAACTGATCGGCCCGGCCACCAATGAGCAGACGCTGGATGGCTGGCACTTTGCCAAGCTGTCGCGGGCGCTGCGCAGCGCTGCCAACGACCTGCAGCTGGAAGGCCCGGCCGCCGAGCAGCGCATTGCCGCCATGCTCGCCAGGATCGAGGGCGGCGAGCGGATCGACTATCTGCGCACCCTCAACGATGGCCGCATCATCCGCTTCGTGCATAGCGCGATCGCGACCGGCGGCTGGGTGACCACGCTCGACGATGTAACCGACCAGCAGCGGGCCCAGGCCGAGATTTCCCGGCTCGCCTATCACGACTCGCTGACCAATATTCTCAACCGCGCCGCCTTCAATGATCAGCTCGACCTGGTGATGGCCAAGGCCGAGGCGGGCGATCTCAACTTCGCCGTCATCGCCATCGATCTCGACCGCTTCAAGGATATCAACGATACCCATGGCCACGCCGTCGGCGATCTGGTGCTCAAGGAGCTGGGCCAGCGCCTGAGCGCCGGGCTCAAGGCCGGTGAATCGGTGGCCCGCATGGGCGGCGACGAGTTTGCCGCGCTCAAGATCTTCAGCTCCATGGACAGCCTGCGCGAATTTCTGGCGCGCATCGAGGCGGCCCTATTCGGGCGCATTGTCAGCGAAGAGGTCACCATCAACACCAGTGCCAGCATTGGCGTGGCGATCTATCCCGACGATGCCAGCGACCGCTCGCGCTTGCTCAACAATGCCGACCTGGCCATGTATCGCGCCAAGGCGGAGGTGGAACGCCGCGTCTGCTATTATGAACAGGACATGGACGAACATGCCCGCGCGCGCCGCTCGATGGCACGCGACCTCTGGGTGGCCCTGGAGAATGACGGCTTTCACCTAGTCTATCAGGTGCAGAAATCAGTCACCACCGATGTGGTCACCGGCTATGAGGTGCTGCTGCGCTGGGACCGCCCTGGCCATGGCCTGGTGCCGCCGACCGACTTCATTCCGGTAGCCGAGGAAAGCGGCGCCATTGGTGCCATTGGCGCCTGGGTGCTCAACACCGCCTGCCGGCAGGCTTCCGGCTGGCCCGAAGCGCACAAGATCGCCGTCAATGTCTCGGGCGTCCAGCTTGGTCAGGTCGACCTGATCGAAACCGTGCGGTCCGCCCTGTTGCGCAGCGGCCTGGCGCCGTCACGGCTGGAGCTGGAGGTGACCGAGACCTCCATCATCGCCGACAAGAACCGGGCCCTGCATATCCTGCGCCAGATCAAGGCCATGGGCGTCTCCATCGCCATCGATGATTTCGGCACCGGCTATTCCTCGCTCGATACCCTGCGCAGCTTCCCCTTCGACAAGATCAAGATCGACCGCTCCTTCATGACCACGGTGGACCATGACGAGCAGTCCCGCGCCATCGTGCGGGCGATTCTGGCGCTGGGGCAGAGCCTGTCCATGCCGGTACTGGCCGAGGGGGTCGAGACCGCCGCCCAGCTGGCCGTGCTGCGCGCCGAGGGCTGCTCCGAGGCGCAGGGCTATCTGCTGGGCCGCCCGGGCGCCATGACGTGGCAGGCCATCGCCGCGCCGCTGCCCCAGGTCGGCTAGACCGGCTCAGACCAGCCCGTCGCGCCCCCGGAAGCGGCGCTGATAATCGGGGTCATAGAGGGCGCTGTCGCGGAAATCCCTGGCACTCAGGCTGCGGCCGACAAAGATGATGGCCGTGCGCTCCACCGGATCGGCGGCAAAGGTGTCCACGATCGTGCCCAGCGTGCCGCGGATGATCTTCTCGTCCGGCCAGGCGGCGTGAAAGACGATCGCCACCGGGCAGTCGCCACCATAATGCGGCGTCAGCTCTTCCACCACCCGATCGAGCGCATGAATGGCCAGGTGAATGGCCAGCGTCGCCCCGGTGGCGCCGAAGCCGGCCAGGGTCTCGCCCGGGGGCATGGCCGAGGCACGACCGGAAATCCGGGTGAGAACCAGGCTCTGCGCCGCGGCCGGAATGGTCAGCTCGCGCCCCAAAGCCGCGGCGGCGGCGGCAAAGGCCGGCACGCCGGGGGTCAGCGTATAGCCAATGCCCAGGGCGTCGAGCCGGCGCATCTGTTCGGCCACGGCGCTCCACATGGAAAGATCGCCCGAATGCAGCCGCGCCACATCCTGGCCAGCCGCCCGGGCGGCGACATATTCGGCCTCGATCTCGTCAAGCGAGAGCGGCGCCGTATCGACCAGGCGGGTGCCGGGGCCGCACCAGGCCAGCATGTCGGCCGGCACGATGGAGCCGGCATAGAGGCAGACCGGGCAGGCGGCCAGCAGCTTCATGCCGCGCACGGTGATGAGATCGGCGGCGCCGGGGCCGGCGCCGATGAAATGGACCGTCATGGCTTGCTCCAGACCCATTGAGTGATCGGCATGGACGGGCGCCAGCCGGTCATCGATCCCACGGCATCGGCGCGGGCGATATTGATGCGGGTAAGGCTGCCGCCCAGTTCGGCATGGCGGGCCAGCAGCATGGCTTCGAGTTCGAGCGTCACCGCATTGGCCACCAGCCGTCCGCCCGGGCGCAAAGCGGCGATGGCCGCGTCGAGCACGCCCGGATCGGAGCCGCCGCCGCCGATGAAAATGGCATGCGGCGGGGCCAGGCCCGCCAGGGCCTCGGGCGCCTTGCCCAGGGTGATGGCCAGGTCCGGTACGCCAAAGGCATTGGCATTGCGGGTGATGCGGGCGGCGCGTTCCGCATCGGCCTCGATGGCAATGGCGGCAAGACTCGGATCGGCCAGCATCCACTCAATGGCGACCGAGCCGGAGCCGGCGCCGATATCCCAGAGGGTCTCGCCGCGGCGCGGGGCGAGGGCGGCAAGGGTCAGGGCGCGCACCTCGCGCTTGGTGATCTGCCCGTCATGCTCGAAGAGACTGTCGACAAGGCCCGGCGTCAGCGGCAGCACGCGGGCCTGGGGCAGAGCGACGACGCTGATGGCGCAGATATTGAGCGGGTTGATGGTTTCGAGGCCAAAGCTCATGGCGAGCTGGCTGCGCACCCGCTCATCCGGCCCGCCCAGGGCCTCGAGCACGGTGAGGATGGAAATGCCGAAGCCGGCCTGGGTGAGCAGGCTCGCCAGCAGGGTGGGGCCATGCTCGTCCGAGGTCAAAGCCAGGATGCGCGCCCCGGCATGCAGATGCGGGCGGATCAGCTCGAGCGGGCGACCATGCAGCGACAGCGTCACCACCTCCTGCAGCGGCCAGCCCAGGCGCGCGGCGGCTAGGCTGAACGAGGAGGGATGGGGAAACACCGCCATCTGGCTGGCATCGATATGGCGCGCCAAAGTGGCGCCGACGCCGAAATGGAACGGGTCGCCCGAGGCCAGCACGCAGACCTTGCGGCCACGCGCCGCGAGGACTGCCGCGATGGAGGCGGAGAAGGGCGAGAGCCAGACCTGGCGGGTGCCGGTAATGACCGGCGCGGCCAGCTCGAGATGGCGGGCGCCGCCAAAGACCAGCTCGGCCTCGGCAATGGCCGCCTTGGCCGCGGTGCCGAGCCCGGCCAGCCCGTCCTCGCCAATGCCCACGACCGAGAGCCAGGGAGTGGTCATGAGTGGCCCCCCGCGCGATGGATGGCGCAGAACTCCCACCCTTGTCCCCTCCCCATAATGGGGAGGGAGACGATCAACACCGGCATCGCACATGAATTGGCGGCTCCGGCTTCCCCTCTCCCCTCAGGGGAGAGGGTGGATCGGCCGCAGGCCGAGACGGGTGAGGGGTCGCTTCTCTTCCTCTAGCTACCGTGTGAACGACTGGGCGTTGCCCGCGTCGACATTGATGATGTTGCCCGTCGAC
>CAXBHD010000075.1:0-12539 GCA_963975335.1 uncultured Devosia sp.
ATCAGCGGCTTGCCGAGCCGGTTACGCAGGGACTGCAGCTTGTCCATGGCCTCGGTGTTGATCTTGATTGCGCCGGTCCCGCGGCAGGCAATCTCCGCGGGGGAGAAGCTGGGCCAGCGCCAGGCGCTTTCCGGCACGTCGCGGAAATGGGTATAGGTCGTGGTCGGCATGATTGGTCTCCAGAAATGCAAAACCCGCCTCTGGGGCGGGTGGGGTGATCGTCAGTCGGTTCGGCCGCGCTGGAAGGCTTCGAACATCAGATCGCGCATGGCGCGGATATCGGTTTCAATGCGCTCCAGCCGGTCGGCATCGCCCTTGCGATCCTCGGCGCGCTGCCGATCCACGCGGCTGCGCTCAGCCAACAACTCGCGGTCCAGCCGTGCCAGCATGGCATCGTTGGTAAATGCCTTGCGTGTGACGGACGCCAGCAGGGCAATAGTGCCACCGATCAGCGCGGTGATCGCAGCGGTGAGGCCGTTGTCGCGGAAGGCTTGCGCGATGGTTTCAAAAAGGTTGGGTTCGTCACTCATGGTGCTGTCCTTCGCTGTCGCGGTCCTGCGGTTCAATAATCGGTCTCGACGTAAACGCCGGAGCAGTCGTAGGCGACCGCGGCCGCTGTAGCGCCGGTGTTCATGTAATTGCGGGGGCTCAGGAGCTGGGTGGCGGCAGGCATGTCCGTGGTGACGGTGAACTCGACAGCGGCGCCGCTGACTTCCTCAACCACGCGCACGCCGATGTCGGATCCGTTCGGGGCGGCCGCGATGGTGAGCGTCAGCACGTTCGTCAGGCTGTTGACCGGGAAACTGGCCCCGAGGTCAGTCAGGCTTGGCGCACCGGATCCGTCGTTGCGTACCAGCTGCCAGTTGGTATGGGTGCCGCGCTGGAAGCCGATGCCGATGCAGTTCACCACGGTTGCGAGCGTCAGGGTGGTCGCCAGAGCCGCGACGGACCCGTAAAGCCCGAAAAACCCCATGCCGGTTGCCTGCAAAGTCGTCAGCGACAGGCGATTTACGTAATTCCAACCGCCAAGCCCATCGGCATTGCCGCGCCAGCAGACCCATCCGGCCGATCGCTCCTCGGCCACCGCGTCTGCCGTCGCGGCACTTGTGACCCGCCACCGCCGCATGCTGGTCGAGAGGTTGGTGGTCGCCAAGGTCGGCGTCGCAACTGTACCGACGGCTGTGCGCGGCATGCCATTGGTGTTGACCGTTGTGCTGGTTGATGGCGCCCATGTCGCAATCCGGTTTACCCCGAAATGCGGTTGTAATGGAAAGAAACGGCCCGAGGGACGCTGCACGTCGAGCCATCCGGCCCCGGCACGATCGCGGGCATAGACGGCAAGTTTTCCTGTCGGCGGCGGGTCCGGAGCTGCTGGCAGGCTGGGCATGTGCAGTGGTTCCGGCAGCTCGACCCGCCCAGAGCTGCGGTCGATCTTGATGGCCTCATGAAACGTTCCGCCATCTGGGCTGACCTTGAAGCTGAAATCATCCGAGCCGAGCAAGCCAATCAGCGCTCGCGCCGAAAACCCGGTCTTGAACGCAAAGGCGGCGTCATTGCCGGGGGCGTTCTTGTTAAATGTCGCCTCGATCCCGGCGCCTGCGTTGTTGAACAGCATGGCAGGCGCGTTGATCGAGAAGCGGTTGTAGCTGTCGGCGGTTGCCCCGCCGAGACCCAAGATCTGTGCGGTCAGATTGGCCTGAGGCATGCCCACCTGCGTGACCGCATTGGCAAAGGTGACCGTGGGCGTGTTCAGCACCGTGGTGCCACCAGCCCCCGCCGTGGCCGAGCCGATATTGACCACCGTGGTCGATCCCGAAGCACCGCCAGTGCCAAGGTTCAGGGTTTTGGAAAGGCTGGACGTGGTTGCGCCTGTGCCCATTCCATATGTGGCGGTCGTTGTTGCTGTGCCGATGGTGGCGGTGGCCCCGGACGTAGTCACCGTTCCCGAGGCGGTCAGCGTGCCCGAGAAGGTCTTGTTGCCGGAAAACGTCTGGGTGCCTGCAAGGATCGCAAGTTCCGACGAGGTGTTGGGCAGGGTGAAGCTGCGCGTGGTGCCGGTGCTGATGCCCGACAGCGAGAACAGCGCTCTCTTGGTCGGATCGACGGCATTCACCAGACTGAAGATGGCATCCGAGACATCCTGCGGCACGCCGACCGGATCCCAGGCGCTGCCATTCCAGACGACAAAGGCTGCTTCATCCGCGATCCAGGCGAGCCAGCCCGGGCGCGGCACCAGCCGCATCCAGACGCTGTCGACCCAGAAAGCCACGTTCAGATCCCAGCCTGCCCAGAGGCCGGTGGCTCCAGACGCCACGATGTGCCGGTCGCCGTCGGCCGGGCTGGCGGGTGGGGACGTCAGATCCCGATCCAGCACCGACAGCTGCACCATGGCATCGAGCAGCCGCAGCGCTTCATTGTGGGTGACGTGCTTTTGCGCCTGCGATGCCAGGATATATGGCAGCAAGAGATGGGTGGTAATGTCGGACATGATTGCCTTCAAAAGATGAGGGTGACAGATTTTGCTGAGCCCCGACCGATCAGTGCGGAGAGCTGGTAGATGCGGATGACGAGGGATTGGCCGGGGCCGAGGGGTGCGCCCCAATCGGCGATCTGCTCGGCGGCGGTGTAGAGGGCCGAGGTCGTGGCAGTCGTCAAGGATCGCTTGACAACTGACCCGTCCAGAATGTCGAGCACGTAAGCTTCATTGTCCTCGGCCAAGGGTACATCGCCTGCGCTCCAGCTGTCGGCAGCAAGGGACCGTGACCGGCGCGTCCAGCGGATGGTGAGATCGCCGGGACTGCGCGCGCTGCGCCATGGCTGTTCGACATGGCCGACCGAGAAGGGCCGCAGTCCAGCGCCTTCAGGCGTGAATGTCGTGGCGACAAAGGTCTCGTCGCTGACCGGGTGCTGCGCCGGTCCGATGCGCCAGTTCCATGGTATGCCAAGGTCAGCCTCAGCGATCGGCAGTGATGCCAGTTCCGCATCCAGCACCACGACGCGCGCGCCGGTTGGCACCATGCTGACGACCGCGTTCTCTGTACCGCGCTGGCCACGCAACAATCGGGTCAAACGATAGCGCCCCTGCGCAATCAGTTCCGCCGCGCCCGCCTGGACGATCTCCCATTGCCCAGCGCCGGTTTCCACCGCCAGCGCATTCGCCCCGCCGAGCAAGGCGATATCGGTGACGCTTTCCAGCGTACCGGAATAGAGATCGACCACCAGCGTATTGCCAAGATCGAAGCGCGAAACCGGGCCCGCATAAAAGTCTGCTGCGAGCACGCCGATCCGAGCGCGGCTGTCGAAGGTAGTCAGCATGTCAAAGCCATCTGTCGACGCGCTGCGATAGACCGCAATCTCGCCCGGCCATGGTTTGGCATGGGCGGCGATCAATGGTCGGTGCGCAGGCTGGTCCTCGCGCAGTTGCGGCAGATCCATCAGGATCACATCGGGAGTGCCGAACACCGTTGGCGTCGAGAGCGTGGCCGGGCGCGGATCGCCGGGCGGCAGATCGTAAACC
Source organism: uncultured Devosia sp. (assembly GCA_963975335.1). Lineage (GTDB taxonomy): Bacteria > Pseudomonadota > Alphaproteobacteria > Rhizobiales > Devosiaceae > Devosia. The sequence continues at coordinate 3,518 of CAXBHD010000075.1, forward strand.
GAACGGTCCTGGCGCACGGCATCGATGCTGCGCAGGTCCGAGTCCGCGATGGACACCAGCCGCATTTCTGTCAGGCGGCCATCATGATCAAGCAGGATCACGTCGCAGGGATCCAGCGCCAGTCGTGACGGCGGCAGGCGAAACACGGCGCTCTCCCTCCCGACCCACGCTTCCATCAGCGCACGGCGGCAGCGGCGTTCGGCTTCCTCTGGCGGCACCGCCATCGGGAAGCTTTCCGAGGCGATGCGCGTGGTATCAACGGTGATGCGCCGGGCCTCGACCTGTGCTGCGTCATAATCCTCGTCGGCGCGCGCGACCTGCCATTTCAGCGCCTGGGGCAGCTCGGTTTCCTGCGCGCGCGTCAGTTCCATCACATCGCCTTGCGCCGAGGCCGGGGCGACCATGCTGTCGGGGGTGATCGTGGCGCTGGCAATGCGGCCCCGCATCCGGAAGCGGATGCGGCCTTCACTTTCCACTGCATCGAAGCAGAAATGCCGTGCCAGCGTGGAAATCGACGCGCGCGGGGCTTCCAGCGCTGAAATCACATACCCCTCAACCGCACCCCAGAGGCCGGAAACGTCGATGTAACCTTCCGACATTCCGGCGCGCAAGCACAGGTGCCGCACGAGCGCTGCCAAGGAAACCGCACCAAGCCGTCCGGTCAGCCAATGTCCGCGTCGCCAGTTCGGACCATCGGTCCAGACGTTGGTCAGTTCGGGAAAGAATGGATAGGGTCGCGCATCCCATGTCCAGGCGGCGCACTCAGGGATATGCACCATCGGCGCTGAATAGACAGACGAAGTCGGATTGTTCGCCGGTGCACCCCAGAACAGATAAGTGGCTTCAAGGTAAGCACGCTGGATCGCATCGTCGCGCCAACCGCGCGAGAAGTAGGGCGTGAAGCTCTCTGAAGACTTTGGGTCAAAAAATACGTTCGGCTGATTGGTGCCACGATCAATCGCCGGGCAGCCAAGCTCCGTGAACCAGACCGGTTTGGACTGTGGCACCCAAGCCGTCGGCGCGCCGCTTTCCACGCCGCCCGGCCGGTTGAAATGCGGGTTTGACCACCAAGCCCGCAGATCCTTGAAGCGAAACACCCATGGTTTGGCCGCCGCACCGTCCGTGATCGGTGTGCGGTTCTGCGCTGTGCGATCCAATGCGCTAGCATAGAACCAGTCGAACCCCTCGCCACCGGTGATGTTGGATTGCTGGTAAGCCCGGTCATAGATGGCGGGCGCAAGGGCCGAATCGGCATGATCAAAGCCGTCGCGCCAGTCGGACAGCGGCATGTAGTTGTCGATGCCGATGAAATCGATGTTGGCATCTGCCCAGAGTGGATCGAGATGGAAATACACGTCGCCGCTGCCATCGCTGGGATGATGGCCGAAATACTCCGACCAGTCGGCGGCATAGCCGATCTTGGGCCCAGCGCCGAGGATCGAGCGCACGGCCGCCGCGAGGCTTTTGAGCGCGGTGACGGCGGGATAGCTGCTGGCACCGGAGCGGATGGTGGTCAGACCGGGCATCTCCGAACCGATCAGGAAAGCGTCCACGCCGCCTGCAGCTTTGCACAGATGCGCATAATGCAGGACCATCCGGCGCAGCGACCATTCGCCGACCGGCCCGATCCAACTGACAGTTTCGTCGGAAACGTTGAAATTGGCTGGGGTTGCTGTGCCGAACAGCGCTGATAACTGTGTGGCAGCTGCGGCAGTCTTGTCGACCGATCCAGCATAACCCGCCGCCGGGGAACATGTGATGCGACCACGCCAAGGGAATGTCGGCTGGCTTACCGTGGCGGAATTGTTGCTGTAGGGATTAGGCTTGGTGTTGCCCGGCGGCACGTCCATGAGGATGAACGGATAAAATGTCACCCGCAGCCCACGCGCCTTCATTTCCCTGATTGCCTGCACCACGGCGAAATCGGCAGGTGTGCCACCATAAACGGGGCGATTATCGGCATCTCTGCTGACCAGAACGGCACTGGCGCGCGAAACGCCGTTTACCGACCAGGTTGAGGGTGTTGTGGCTTTGGCTGCAAGCTCGACGCCAGGCCGCATCTTGCAATTGCCTGCGCGCAAATCATCGCCGAACCACGCCACGACCAACGATACGCTTTCCACCGCGGGTGCCATGGATTGCAGCCGATCAAGCGCCACCACGATATCGGCGGTGTCGGAAATGGCATTCAGGTTTTCCGCCACGGTGGTGCCGCCCGATGTCAGACCAAAGAGGGTTGGGGTGCCGCCACTGGTTTTCTTGACCGGAACGGTCGCATAGCTGAACTCGCCCGAAGCCGGGATCATGGTCACCGCCTTGACCAGTCCTTCAGCAGTGTCGGGATCGGCCAGCGGGCGGAATACCTCAAAACTGATCTGCGGCAGACGGTTGCCGAAGGGGCTCAGGGCCAGATCTTCAACCACCACATAGGCGGTGCCGCGATAGGCGGGCGTATTGGCGGCCCCCATCCTGGCAGACATGAACGGATCCGGGTTTTGGGCTTCGTCGCCCGGATACCAGCGCCATGTGACGCCACTCATGTCCATCGACTTGCCATCGGCCCAGACCCGGCCAATGCCGGTGATCTCGCCTTCGCAGAGCGCGACCGCGAAACTGGCATAGTAGAGATATTCGGTGGTCACGACCTTGCCACGCCGACCGCCCTTGCCGCCGCCCTGGCTGGTGGTATTTGCCTGCTCGCGGAAATCCGTGGCCCAGATGATGTTGCCACCCATCCGCATGCGGCCAAAGAGACGCGGGATTACGGCCCCTTCGGTCGAGGAGGTCATGCGCATGCTGTCGAGCCGCGCGCCCTCGATGCGCTGCGTCGGTGCGAGGGATGACACGATCCAGCTGTCGACCACAGACCCGACGCTCGAGCCGATGAATCCGCCGATGGCTGCACCGGAAAAACCAAGGATCGTGCCGCCAAAAGCACCGCCAATGGCGGAGCCGACGGCCCCGAGAACTAAGGTTGCCATGTGTGGGGTCTCAGCGTTGAGGAAACAGGAAGGCGAAGGCGATGCGCCGCCGCCACGCCGGGGTGAGCGGTTCTTCGATGACGCCAAGGCGTTCGTAGGAATGGATGAAGCTCTCAGAACTGGTCAGGATCCCGACATGCTTGGCGATGGCGCGTGGGGCCATGCGGAACAGGACCAATGCGCCAGGTCTGGCCCCGGTGGGGGCGATTTCCGGCATCATCGCCCGCGCGCCATCCGCCAGAACTTCCCGCGGACCGGTCTCGCCCCAATCCCGGCTGTAGGGCGGGATCGGGAACGGTTCATCGCCCACCACCTCGCGCCACACACCGCGTGCAAGGCCGAGGCAATCGCAGCCGACACCGCGCAGGCTGGCCTGGTCGTGGTAGGGCGTGCCGAGCCATGATCTGGCGGCTGAAATGACAAAGTCAGGATCGACGGCCATCATAAGACGCTCCCGTCATGACCGCCGCCCTTGCTGGCATAGCGCAACACCGCATCCTGACCGGGGATATCGGGAAAGCCCCGGAAGTTGCTGACATTGGCGAACCTGGCCGCGCAGGTTTCGATCCGTTTGTCGCAGCCCGCGCGCGCGATGAACCCGTCGCCCATGGTGATGGCGCGCACCGGTGCTTCCAGCAGAGCGAATGTCGCGATGCCGCTGTCCAATGCGTGTGCCAGAACTTCAGTGATGCGCCCGACATTCGCACCGCTGGTCCACGTGATTGTGCCGGAAGTGAACCATCCGGCATCAAACCCGGCGAGGCCCGAGGCCATGAACGCGCGGTCCCGGAGCAGGTCAGCGACCACGCCAGCACCCTTGTAGATGGTGTTTTCCAGATCGATGCCACAGCGCGCATCGCCCAACCTCGCGTCGCACCCCGTCTGAAACGTCCGCCCGACGGTCTGGCCCAACACATGCGCCAGCGATCGCACCTCGGCGACAAAGGCCATGCGCCCACGGCGGATTTGGCCCACCGCTCCCCTTCGGAGCAACACCCGCTGGCTGGCATCGGCCCAGTTCACCCGCCACAGCTCCACCGCCGCATTGTCCCAGCGCCCGTCGAGGATGTCAGTCTCGGTGATCCGGTCGGAGGTCAGCACACCACTTGCGTCCTGCGCATCGACGGCCAGATCGGAGCCAGCGCGGATTTCCGAAGCGGCGAACCCGCTCTCCGGTTCAAACGCGGTGCCGTCGAAACTGAGCGTGCGATCATGATCGGTGAAGCCGAGCGCAACACCATCAGACCGCGAAATCCGCCAGCACCAGGACAGGGTGGTGGTGCCGTCATCGAGATGCGCCTGCAGTGCAGGGGAGAGGGATTTCATGCAATTTCCTTGATATGACAGATTAAGCAAGCCATCCTGAAAACCCGAGCGCGTTGCCCGAGACAGGTGTGATGATGGCAGATGACGTCCCAGATGAAGCCGGAACCGACAGTGGGGCTGAAGAACCGTGCCAGCTTGACGGTAATCCCCTCGTTCTTGATGTTGTAACTCTTGAAGCGTTCCAGGCTGCGTTGAGACAATATAAGCCACCCAATGAACGGCTTTTGACTTTGGTTCGTACTCCTGCCCCTGAGACCGACTAACGATTGCCTCATTTGCGGATCTCCAGAAGCGGAATGGATGTGATCGACCCCAACCGTTCGATATCGAGGGTTACGTCGAGCACGTCGGTGTCGAACCGCACAGGCACATCAAATTCAAATCCGGCGCGGACTATGACGCCATTGCCGGGGGCGGTGGTGAAGGTGATGACGCCGGTCGTGGCATCCATCGTCCAGCCCGACATCTGTTCCACCATGCCCAGCGCGACGCGGACAGTGCCTGCTACGGGTTTGGCGATGGTCCGCGCCCACGTCTGCGCGCCGGAGCTGTAGCGTTTCGACAGCTGGAAAATCTTCATGCTGCCGGTCCCGGTGCCGATCTGCTGGTCAATCGCGGTGATCGCCTGCGACGGCAGGCAGGATTTGTAATCGGCCCAATCCTTGGTGCGAAACCCGTGCAGGCGTCCATTGCGGGCCTCGAAGAACGCCACGACGGCTGCCAGATCGTCAGCCCGGCGGATGCCATACGCCACATCATAACGGCGACGGCTGTTGGCCCAACTTGCATTGCGTTCTTCGTCGCCGCTCGCAAGTTCCACGATCTGCGTGCGCCGTTCTGGCCCACCACGCGCGCCGCGGCTGATATTGTCGGGGAAACGCACTTCGTGAAACGCCATCACATGCCCCTCCGGCCGAGCGACACGGCGCGGGCAATGTCTGCCGCAACCTGCGTGCGCGATTGCCGGAAACTTTCGGCGTCGCGCGCCATGATGGTGACATTGACGGCAGGCGCAGAGGGCTGGCCTTGGCCGTAGCCAGCTGCCTCCCGCCGCGACAACACCCGCTCGCCACGTTGCAGGATTGCCGGAACCTCGTCCGGTTTCAGCCCGGCCCAGCCGCCGGAATGCATCCGTGGCGCACTGGCGAAGGCCATGGCTGGCACCATGCGGCCCGGGCTGGGTGATCCGACCACCCCGCCTGCGTGCAAGATATTGGCAAAGAGGCCGCCTGCACCGCTCAGCGCCCCGGACAGTGCATTGGCAATTGGGCCAAGAATGAAGCGCCGCGCCGCCAGTTTAGCCAAATCGGCGATCATCGAGGTGACGAGATCGCGGAAATCGAGCTTGCCGGTTTTGACGAACTCGCCCACAGCGTTCTCGGCCGAAGTAAAGGCACTGACCAGAGCATTGCCGATGTCGCCGCCAATGTCGCGGGCTTTGGCGGCATAATCCGCAAGCGTCGCGACGGCGGCTTCCCACCCGGTCTTGGCCACTTCAGCACCGGCCGCAGCAGCTGCACCGGCCCCACCGGCGGCGCGGCCAGCCGCGGTGATCGACTCGTCCAGCCGGTCGGCAGCATCCGTGGCCCCATCCAGCGCGGCTTCGCCTTCCGTGCCCGCTCCGGAAACTGCATCCTTCAGCGCCTGCCAGCTTTGCATCGGGCGGGCTGCCGCATCGGCCAGCATGCCCGAGGCCTCGCGATACGCTTCGGCCCGGAATGTCGCGTCCTCTCCCATTCCCGTCAGACCGAGGTCGGGTGTGGTCACATAGGTCTGTGCCATCGCGGCCGAGAAAGCTTCTGCCGCAGCGGTTCCGGCAGCTGCTGCCGATCCCGCGAAGGGATTGTCGATCCGGCCCAGCGCCAATGGATCCAGCGTGCCAATGCGGACACCACCTTCGCCGACGGCCCATTCCGGCAAGAGGGCGAGCGCGCCGTTCAGGGCATTGATGAAGCTGTTGATGCGGGTGACCACGCCATTCAGCATCGCCTCGATGCCGCCGATCAACCCGTTCGCTGCTTGGAAGGCGAAATCGCCAATGGCACCGGGCAACTGACCCCAGATTGCTTTCACGGCATCATAAGCGCCTTGGAAAATCCCTGCCGCCGAATTGCCGAAGCTGGTCACCGCTTCCACAGATGACTGCATCGCGCCATAGATCGTGGCTTGCAGACCGGCCCAGCTGGCCTCGATCTTCGACCAGGCAGATGCAGCGCCTAGGCCAATGCGATCCCAGACCTCCAGCGCCAGATCCTTCAGCAGGCCAATTGCGGCACCGAACCCACCCGCGCCTGCGACCAACCGCGTGAACTGAAACGCCAACTCGCCCGCGCCGACGATCAACGCACCGATGCCGGTGCGGATCAAGGCGCCGCGCAGGAAAACGAGGCCGGTGGCAAGGCCGCGCACGGACAGGGCCGCCGCGGCCAGCCCTGCCACCCAGCGCCCGGCCATGAGCGCTGCGAAAGTTGCGGCATAGGTGGTCAGCCGTCCAATGTTGTCAAAAAGGGCTGTGATCGCGATGCCGATGGGCCCCGTAGCGCGCGCCATGTCTGCTAGTTTGGTGGCGATGGTCTCGAGCGCGGGGGCGACAGCAACCGTCAGGCGATTGACAAGTCCGGTCCAGATCAGGCTTAGCCGGGCGATGGCGTCACCCGTGCGCTCGATCTGGGCGGCGTCACTGGCGCTGACCGCCACTCCGAAGTCACGCACGTCCTGCGCTGCTTCTCGCAGCGTTGCGGAATCAATGCGCAGGAAGGCTAGCGCGGCCTTGTCGCCAAAGAGGTCCGAGGCCACCGCAGCACGTTCCGCTTCAGGTACAAATTGGATTAGCGCCTCCTGAATGGCAATGATGCGCTGGTCGAGCGGCAGGGCCTGCAATTGCGCCGCTGTCAGATTCAACCGCTGCAACGCCCCCACCGCAGATCCCGATCCGGTTGCCGCTTCCGACAGGCGCGTGGTCAGTTTCTTCGTGGCCTGTTCGATCTCACCCATGGAGACACCAGCCAGTTCTCCGGCCCATGTCAGGGTCTGCACGCTTTCCACCGTGGTTCGCATGGATTGGGCGAGCTTCGCCTGCGCGTCGACATTCGCGAGGCCCGAACGGATCATTGCCACGCCAGCGGCGGCGGCGGCAACAGTCACGGCCGCCAATGCGATCCCGGCTTTGCGGGCAAAGCTGGTAAGCCGGGTGTTGGCCAGTTCCATCTCGGAGGACAGACGGCCAAAACCGCGCGATCCTGCCTCGCCGATACCTTCCAGCTCGGCGCGGACCTGACGACCGCCCTCCGCGACAAGGCGGACGGAGACGCGTTTTTCAGCCATGGAACAGGATCCTTGAAATTCGAAGTGGAACGTCTTACGTTTTGTTTATCGATCTAGCGAGGGTATGATCATGTCGGAGACAGCAACCCTGTCCACTAAGTTTCAAATCTCCATTCCCAAGGCGATTCGCTCAGCCCAAGCTTGGGAGGCAGGACTGACTTTTGCCTTCATCCCCAAGGGAACAGGTGTTTTGCTTGTGCCCGTCCCGAAGCGGGACGCGCTGAAAGGGCTCGCGCGCGGCGCAAGCGTGGCAGACTATCGTGATCGAGAGGACCGCTGCTGATGATCCTCGTCGACACATCGGCTTGGATTGAGTGGCTGATAGGATCCCCAATCGGGGACAAACTGACACAGCACCTGCCGGAGCAAGCAGACTGGCTTGTGCCGACAATGGTGCAGTTGGAACTGGCAAAATGGCTCACGCGTGAGGTCGGCGAAGACAAGGCCGACCAAGTGATCGCCTTCACGCAGGTTTGCCAGATCGTCCCGCTCGACACCGAGATCGCACTTGCTGCCGCAGACGCCTGCCGCGCCCACAAGCTGGCGACGGCAGATGCCATCATCTTTGCGACTGCACGCCTGCGCGGTGCTACTCTTTTGACATGCGACGCGCATTTTGACGGCCTTCCCGGTGTGACCTTGATCGCGAAAACCGGCGCCTGATCGGATCTCACTCTGATGGAGCGATCTGTTCGTTCAGTTTGCGCACCATCACGGCCTCGATCTCGGGCAAGAGTTCGGCGGCAATCAGGGGATTGATGCCGAGTGCCTGTGCGAGGGCCAAGGCCGCGCCCATGTCCCATCCCAAAACTGCGCCGGGGATGACCCGCAATTGCCCACCAAGACGGCCGACCAGATCCCAGACCTGCCAGCCGTCCTGCGTCTGCGGTCGGTTCAACCTTGTGGGGCAGTCCGGGCAGTTGCCCTCGCGGCCCTCGAAGGGCTGGCAGGCCGCGCAGTATCGGTCGCCCCCGCCGAAGGACCAGTCGGCGAGGGCGCGGAGACGTTTTTTTCTGCGTCCAGGATCAACCCGCGCGCGACATATTGGGTCTGGAAGGCTTCAAATACTGGCCAGATTTCCAGCAATGCGTCGATGCCCTCAGGGCTGACGGGCACGATATTGCCAGCATCATCGCCCACACCCTCCCAATCCAGCACCGCGCGACGGGCGACGGCTTTGGCCATGGCAAGGGCCAGTTCCTCTTGGTTGGCGCCTTCAGGCAAGGCTTCAATGGCCGGATCGGCCCGGGCCGAAACCATCAGTGCTGTGGTCAGCGGGGCCACCAGAAGACGCAGGCCGGGGGCGAGGTCCAGCCATTCAGGCGTGGCGGTCAGGTTCAGACGGATCATCAATAGGTCTCCACATCATTGGTCAGGATTGCTGTGCACAT
>CAXBHD010000076.1:0-12482 GCA_963975335.1 uncultured Devosia sp.
TAGACCACTTTGGGCCATTGCCTGCTGGTGGGCAGTCCGGCAACGAAGCCGTCAAATTCGGCATTGTCGGCCAGGTCATACCAGATCAGCTTGGCTCCGAACTCGCGCTCTATCGCCGTCAGATCCCGGCGGTGTTCGGCGCTGAGCGGCAGATGCAGCAGGTGAAACACCATATCGGCGCGCCGCCGGCTGGCGAGGCATATCGAACGCATCAGCGCATAGGCCGGGGCCCAGAAATTGTCGTCAAAGGTCAGCGCGATATGGATCGGTGTGTCGCTCATCCGCGCGCTCCCCGCCCGGTCGGCCCGGAGGTGACCATCGCGTGGATTGCAGGCATGGCTGCGGGCAGGGCGAGCCCGGCATGCGGGGCCGCCGAAGCAGGGGTGAGGGCCAGTTTGGGCAGCAATGGAGGGGTCCCGGGCAAGATTTTGCCGGACAATGTCGCTTCACGCGGGGGGCGTCAACCGTTCCGCCGCTACCAGCGCAGCGTCAGCCGCGCCGCCGCATCCGGATCAAAGTGCAGTGTCACCAGCGTATCCCGCGTCGGATCATAGATGCCGGCAAGGCTCTGCCGCTGCAGCAGGGTAATCGTCCGTGCCGACCGGTCGGCGCCGCGATAGACATAGTCGAAACAGTCCAGCTGCGCTGTCTCCAGCCCTGCGCCGATCTCTGCCTTGAGGTCGCGCAGCGCCCGCCCGTCCAGCAGCTGCGAATCCACCCGCCTGGTCGCCCGCACGCTGGGCAGCCAGTCATGCTCGGTCTCGCAGATCGCCTCATTTTCGAACCGGCCGCGGTCGATCACGGCAATATCGATCGTGTCGCTCCAGGCATTGGCGATTTCATATTCCGCCCCCTCCGGGGTCACGCTGAGATAGATATCGGTCCAGGCGCAGCTGCCGGCCTGCTCGAGATAGCACCAGCGGGCGCTCGCCTGCATCAGCGCCGCCACCGCCTCGATCGGCACCGGTTTGCCGACCTTTTGCTCCGCGATCACGGCCTCCGTGGCCCCATCAAAGGCCAGCGCACTCGAGGTCGCCACCAGGCTCATGGCGAGGGCGGCCAGCAGGGTCTTCATCGGCATTGGCTTTCTTCACTGTCCTCGGACGGGCTTTGCTCGCCATCATACGGCGCCGCGTCGACAGAACAAGTCCATCGGCCCCGTTGACAGCATCCGGCATATGTAACTAATAATGTTACATGAAAAGATCCAGCCGCCTCTCGCTTGCTTTGCATGCCCTGGTGCATCTGCACCTGCAGCCCGCTGCCGCCATGACCTCGGCCACGCTTGCCCAGTGCCTGATGACCAATCCCGTCGTGGTGCGGCGCGTCCTGGGTGAGCTGCGCGAGGCTGGCATAGTGGGCGCCACCAAGGGCCATGACGGCGGCTGGCGCCTGCTGCAGCCGGCAAGCCAGATCAGCCTTTATGCCATCTATACCGCCATGGGCGAAAACCTGCTGATCCGCACGTCAAGCGATCCGGGTGATCAGGGCTGCGGCATTGTCCGTGCCGTCGATCATGTCATGGGCGAGTTCCTCGCCGATGCCGAAGCCCTGCTGGCCGCCCGCCTGGCCCGTGTCTCCCTGGCCGACATCGCCATTCAGGCCACGCCCCATCCCCTGCATCCTTCTCCTGGAGCCCCCCATCATGGATGACGTCATCATCATTGGCGGCAGCTTTGCCGGCCTGGCCGCCGCCCTCCAGCTCGGCCGCGCCCGGCGCAAGGTCACCGTGCTCGACACCGGCCTGCCGCGCAACCGCTTCGCCGCCCATTCCCATGGCCTGCTCGGCCACGATCACAAATCCCCGCGCGATATCCTTGCCGCTGCGCGCCAGCAGCTCGCCCGCTATCCCAGTGTCAAACTGGTCAATGCCCGCGCCGATAGCCTGACCGGCAGCATTGATGCCTTTGCCGTCCACACCGCGGCAGGAGAGAGCTTGGCGGCCCGCCGCATCCTGCTCAGCTATGGCGTTGCCGATCAGCTGCCCGCCATTCCTGGCTTTGCCCAATGCTGGGGCAAATCCATCGTGTCCTGTCCCTATTGCGATGGTTTCGAAGTGGCGGACAGGCATTGGGGCCTGCTCTGGTCCGGCCCGCAATCCCAGCATGCGGTGGCGCTGTTCCATGACTGGACCGATCACTTGACCGTTCTTGCCAATGGCCACGACATCGCCCCCGATATCCGTGCCGATCTGGCCGCGCGGCAGGTCGATGTGGTCGATGGCAACGTGGTCGAAATCGCCCATGCAGACGGCCAGATCGCTGCCGTCCATCTCGATACCGGCCGCCATGTCGCGCTCGATGTGCTGTTTGCCCATCCGCGCAATCAGCCCTCTTGCGGCCTGCATGCCGCTCTGGGCCTCGAAACCCTCGACACGCCGGTCGGCATTGCCCTGGTGGTCGATGACCGGCGCCAGACCAGCATGCCCGGCATCTATGCCGCCGGCGACCTGGCCAATCCCATGGCCAGCGTCACCCTGGCCAGCGCGCACGGCGCCATGGCGGGCATTTTCGCCCAGCAGTCCATGCTGGTCTGAGGCGGGCAGCCGGGTCTTGCTTTCACTTTGGAATGGTTCTAAACAATCTTTAGAACCATTCTAATATGTTGGCACCCATGCTCAGCTTCATGCCGGATAACCGTCGTCCCTTTGCCAGCCTTTCCGAGCGTGAAATCCTTGCGCTCGCCATCTCGGCGGAAGAGGAGGATGGCCGCATCTATGCCGAATATGCGGCCCGCCTCAGCCCGACCTTTCCGGGCTCCGCTGCCCTGTTCGAGGGCATGGCCGCCGAAGAAAACGAGCACCGTCGCCGCCTGCTCGATCTCTATGTGGAGCGCTTCGGGCCCCATCTGGTGCCGATCCGCCGCGAACATGTGCGCGGCTTCCTCACCCGCAAGCCGCTCTGGCTGATGGCCACCATGACGCTTGACGCCGTCCGCCAGCAGGCCTGGGAAATGGAGGAAAGCGCCTATCGCTTCTATCTCGAGGCGGCCAACCAGACCACCGACGCCGCCATCCGCAGGCTGCTCGGCGATCTGGCCGAACAGGAGCGCAAGCACGCCAAGGCCGCCGATCGCATCGATGCTGAGGTGCTGGGCGAAACCGGCCGCGACGCGGAAAAAAGCGAGGCCCATCGGCAATTCGTGCTGACCTATGTGCAGCCCGGCCTGGCCGGCCTGATGGATGGCTCGGTCTCCACCCTGGCCCCGGTCTTTGCCGCCGCCTTTGCCACTGGCGATACGCATCAGACCTTTCTGGTGGGCCTGGCCGCCGCCGTCGGCGCCGGCATTTCCATGGGCTTTACCGAGGCTGCCTCCGATGATGGCAAGCTGACCGGCCGCGGCTCCCCCATCAAGCGCGGTCTGGCCGCCGGCATCATGACCGCCATTGGTGGCCTCGGCCACGCGCTGCCCTATCTCATCCACGATTTCGCCATCGCCACCACCATTGCCGTGCTGGTCGTGCTGGTCGAGCTCTGGGCCATCGCCTTCATCCAGAACCGCTATATGCAGACCCCGTTCTGGCGCGCGGCTTTGCAGGTCGTGCTCGGCGGCGCCCTGGTCTTTGCCGCGGGCATCTTGATCGGCAATGCCTGAGGCCTGGCGCTAGCCGGCGCTGAGCGCGCCCAGCCGGTTCTCGACGATCATGCCGACCTCGGCGCATTCGGCGGCGATCTCGGCGACGAAATCGGCCAGCATGGGCCGCTCCAGCGCGCTGGTCGAGCGCACCACCATGGCGGTGTCGCGATGCAGCGGCGCAAAATTGACCGGCGAAATCTCCACCAGCCGGCCGGCCGCCACATCCTCGGCAATCGCCGACTGCACGAAAAAGCCCAGCCCCTGGCCCTTGGTGGCGAGGCGTCGCGCCGGCCCGGTCGGCAGCTCCACACTGGTCTGGGCCAGCCGCACCAGGGCCGCGGCGGTTTCCGGCTCGGCCTGCCACCAGCGCAGCGAGATGACCCGCGGCACCAGCGCCAGCACCTGCTCGATGCTGGGCTCTTCGGGCAATTGTGCGGCAATCTCGGGCGAGACCACCAGCGGCACCCGCTCGCGCATCACCAGAAGCGGCACCAGGTCCACCACCAGCGGATCGATATTGGGCCAGCACAATATGCCCATTTCCACGTCGCGCTCATGCAGCATTGCCACGATCTGGCTTTGCCGCCCCTCATTGACCACCACGTCGACGCCCGGATAGCGCGCCTGGAACCGCAGCAGCGGCTCGGTCACCAGCGGCGTCACCAGGCTGCGCAGCGAGGCAATGGCGATCCGGCCGCGTTCCACCCGCCGCAGCGCCTCGCGCCCCTCCTGCGCCGTGCCGATAATGCGCCGCGCAAAGGGCAGAAAGGTCATGCCCTGATCGGTCAGGGTCACCGTGCGCCCGCGCCGGAACAGCGTTACCCCCAGCAGCCCCTCCAGCGCCCGCATCCGCATCGAGGCAGTGGCCTGGGTAATGTTGAGATGGGCCGCCGCACGGGTAAAGCTCTGCTCCCGCACGATCCGGTCAAAGGTTCTGAGCTGGTCGAGGTCCATTGGTTTGGCTTATCTTGCATTCGCTAACAGGCTGAATTTTGCATCATGCATTGGTATTTGCAATGCAAAAGCCGCCCCGCCGGGGCGCGCCACCAGGCTGTCTTGACGCTCTGCGCCCCAGCAGCCAGCTTGCCCGCATGGATTTTGATTCGCCCAGCGCCCGGCCATGACCTGGCTCGCCGAAACCGCCATGCTCAGCCATGGCTGGCGGCGCTTTGTGCTCCTGCTGCTGGCCGGCGCCATGGCGGGCCTGTCGGTGCCGCCCCTCTTCGTGCTGCCCGCCCTGTTCGTCGCCTTCCCGGTCTGGATCTGGTGCCTCGATGGCGCTGAAATCGGGCGCGGCTGGCGGCGTCTCTTCGGTCCGGCCTTTTCCATCGGCTTCGCCTTTGGCTGGGGCTATTTCACCGTGGCCTTTCACTGGCTGGGCGCGGCCTTCTTTGTCGATGGCGGCGTCATGCTGGTCATCATGCCCTTTGCCATCCTGGCGCTGGCGGGCCTCATCGCCCTGTTCTGGGGCCTGGCCAGCGCCCTGGCGCATCTGCTGTGGAGCCATGGTCCCTGGCGCATCGTCACGCTGGCCACCTTCCTGACCATGGCCGAATGGGCCCGCGGCCATGTCCTGACCGGCTTTCCCTTCGATCTGCTCGGCTATGCCCTCACCCCCAATGACGAGATGATGCAGCTCGCTTCGGTCATCGGCATCTATGGGCTGACCCTTTTGGCCGCGCTGCTGGCCATGACCCCGGCGCTGATCTGGCCGGCCGACCAGCGCAGCCTCAGCCGCCGCCTGCTGCCCTTTTTCATCGCCATCGCCGTCATTGCCGCCCAGCTCGGCTATGGCCACAATCGCCTCAGCGGCATCACCATTACCCCGCGCAGCGACACCGCCATGCGCCTCGTCCAGCCTCTGGTCTATGAACATGCCGACTGGAACAATGCCGATCCGGTCGCCCTGATCGATCGCCTGCTCATGCTCAGTGACATGCGCACCGGCCCGGACGATCAGGGCCTGGCCGATATCGACCTGCTGGTCTGGCCCGAATCCAGCCTGCCCTTTTATCTGTCCACCTATCCCGAGGCTTTGGCCCGCATTGCCCGCCTGCTGCCCGAGCGCACCACCCTGCTGGCCGGCGCGCCGCGCCTGCAGTTCGAGCCGGGCACGACGACGCCCGCCGGCCCGCCCTTCAATGCGCTGCTGGCCATCGACAGCAATGGCGAGATCATTGCCAGCTATGACAAGGCCCACCTGGTGCCGTTTGGCGAATTCCTGCCTTTCAGCCCGTTCTTTGCCAGCCTGGGCATCAAGCAATTCGTGCCCGGGGCCGAAGGCTGGAGCCATGGCGATGCCCGCCGCCGGCTGATGAGCCTGCCCGACACGCCTGCTCTGCTGGCGCTGATCTGCTACGAAATCCTGTTTTCCGGCGATCTGGGGGATACGGCGGGGGCCCAGTTTCTCTTCAACATTACCAATGATGCCTGGTTCGACAATTCCATCGGCCCGGCCCAGCATGCCCACCACGCCCGCCTCCGCGCCGTCGAGGAGGGCATGAGCCTGGTCCGTGCCGCCAATTCGGGCCTGACCTTTGCCACCGATCCGCTCGGCCGCATCACTGCCCAATTGCCGGCTTTGCAGATGGACGCGCTCGATGTGCGCCCCGACGAGCGGCTTGCGGGCACCACGTTCAGCCAGCTGCGCTACTGGCCGCTGCTCATTGCCCTGCTGCTGGGCCTGGCGCTGTCATTCCTAGTCCACCGGCGGCGCCCATCGCCATTGTGAACGGGCCGTCGCCCTTGCCCGGCGCCCCCGCCTTTCCAAGGCCTTGCTGCTGTGGCATCAGAGGGGAAAGCTTCCTGCGAGGAATTCATGGCCATCCGTCTGCACCGCGGCGATCTGCCCAATCTGTCCAATTACGATGGCCGCGAAGTGGCGATTGATACCGAGACCATGGGCCTGCACCCCCATCGTGACCGGCTCTGTCTCGTCCAGCTGTCGCCCGGCGATGGCAGCGCCGATATCGTCCAGCTCCCCCAGGACGTGACCCAGGCGCCCAACCTGGTCAAGCTGCTGGGCGATCCGGCCGTCACCAAGATCTTCCACTATGCCCGCTTTGACGTCGCCGTGCTCAAGCAGCGTTTCGATGTCGTCACCGGGCCGATCTTTTGCACCAAGATCGCCAGCAAGCTGGTCCGCACCTATACCGATCGCCACGGCCTCAAGGACATCACCCGCGAACTGCTCGGCGTCGATCTCTCCAAGCAGCAGCAGAGCTCCGATTGGGGCAGCGACAAGCTCAGCGACGCCCAGCTCGATTATGCCGCCTCCGATGTGCTCTATCTGCACGATCTCAAGCGCCATCTCGATCGCATGCTGGCCCGCGAGGGCCGCACCGAGCTGGCCCGGGAATGCTTTGCCTTCCTCAAGACGCGGTGTGAACTCGATCTGCTGGGCTGGGGCGAATCCGACATCTTCGCCCATAGCTGATGGCCATGCCCCGATGAACCTGCAGGCTGACGCCGCCGCAAGACAGAGCATCTATCAGCGCCTCGAGCGCCGCAATCGCCTGGTGGGCATCCTGCGCCTGGGCGTGCCGGCGCTGGGGGCGCTGGTCCTGGTCATCCTGGTCGGGCAGATCTATCTGTCGAGCCTGTCGGCCCGTTTCGGCATCGGCCGCATCGAGGTGACGCGCGACGCCGTCACCATCGATACCCCGCAATATTCCGGCATTCTCGACGATGGCACCAGCTATCGCGTCTGGGCCAATTCGGCCCAGGCGGCGCTGACCGCGACCGACCAGATCGCGCTGAGCGAGGCCACGCTGGTGATGAACCGGCCCGGCGGCATCGTCACCGAGATCACCGCCCACGAGGCCATGCTCGATTCGGGGGCCGAAACCGTGGCCATTGCCGGTGTCGCTGTCGTCGCCGAATCCACCGGAACCACCGCCACCGTGGTGAATTCAGTGTTTGACTATGCCGCCCAGACGCTGGCGGCATCAGGCCGGGTGCATATCGACTATGCCGATGGTTCTTCTCTGGATGGCGTGGGCATGACCTATGATGTCAGCCAGGCGGTCTGGACTTTTTCCCGCGTGAGCGTCACGCTGCCGTCGACGCCCGGATCGGATACCCCATGATGCTGCGCCTGCTTGCATTTTTCCTGCTGTCCCTGTTTGCCGCCCCCGCTTTCGCCCAGCAGGCGGTCAATATCACTGCCGATCACTTCACCCTCGACGAGAGCACCAACACGGCCGTGTTCACTGGCAATGTCGTGGTCGTCCACCCCACGGTCACCGTCTGGGCCACCAAGGTCGTGGCCACCTATGGCGAGGGCGGCACCACTGACCTCGAAACCTTCGACGCCACTGGCGACGTCCGGCTCAAGACCATCGATCAGGACGCCACCGGCCAGCACGCGGTCTTCACCCCGGGCGATCAGCTGATGCGGCTCACCGGCAATGTCGTGGTCGTCAATGCCGGCGGCACCGTCAATGCCGAGGAACTGGTGGTCAATCTGGAAACCAATGTCTCCACCTTCACCGCCGGCCAGAGCGGCCGGGTCACCGGAACCTTTTCCTCACAATGAGCGCAGCGTCATCCCAGCAACGCCTCGATCAGTCCGGCTGGCTGGTCGCCCATAGTCTCGCCAAGAGCTTCGGCAAGCGGGTAGTGGTGCGCGATGTTTCCATCGCCGTGCGCCGCGGCGAGGCCGTCGGCCTGCTCGGCCCCAATGGCGCCGGCAAGACCACGGTCTTCACCATGATCATGGGCCTGGTCAAACCCGATGCCGGCTCCATCCAGCTCGATGGCCGCGCCATTACCCATCTGCCGCTGTTCCAGCGCGGCCAGCTGGGCATCGGCTACC
The DNA here is from genome assembly GCA_963975335.1 of uncultured Devosia sp. Classification (GTDB taxonomy): domain Bacteria; phylum Pseudomonadota; class Alphaproteobacteria; order Rhizobiales; family Devosiaceae; genus Devosia. Next base: position 8,393 of record CAXBHD010000076.1, read on the forward strand.
TGCCCCAGGAACCCTCGATCTTTCGCGGCCTCACCGTGGCGGGCAATATTCTGGCCGTGCTGGAAAATCACGTCAGCGGCAAGGCCGCGCGCAAGGCGCGCCTCGATTCGCTGCTGGCCGAATTTTCCATTCAGCACCTGGCCAAGTCCAATGCGCTGGCCCTGTCGGGTGGCGAGCGCCGCCGCGTCGAGCTCGCCCGCGCTTTGGCCGCCGATCCGGCCTTCATGCTGCTCGACGAGCCCTTTGCCGGTGTCGATCCGATTGCCGTGGCCGACGTCAAGGCCCTGGTGCGCCAGCTCACCCAGCGCGGCATCGGCGTGCTGATCACCGACCATGCCGTGCGCGAAACCCTCGGCCTCGTCGATCGCGCCTATGTCATTCATGGCGGCAAGGTCATGATCCAGGGCCCCCCCGACGTCATCAGCGCCGATCCCGATGCCCGCCGCGTCTATCTCGGCGAAAATTTCGCCATCTGAGCGGAACCGGACGGGCAGCACGGCGCGATTCCACTTGGCATGAAATTTGCCGCGAACACGCTTCCTGGCCCTTCGCCAGCTTGCCGACTGCCTCATAATGCGTCATGCTTTGCGCAGAAACTGGCCGCATGCGGCCCAAACTTGCGCTAAAGGTCTTGAGCTTAATGGCACTTTCGCCGCGTCTGGAATTTCGGCAGGCCCAGAGCCTGACACTGACGCCGCAATTGATGCAGTCCATCCGTCTGCTGCAGCTCAGCCATCTCGAACTCAATAATTTCGTCGAAGAGGAGCTGCTGCGCAATCCGCTGCTCGAGCGCGAAGACGGCGCCGCACCGGCTGATGCCGAGCCGGTCGAAGCCATTGAGCGCTCCACCGAAATCAGCGCCTATGAGGATACCGTCGATCGCGGCGACCGCATCCAGGACGCCGATTCCATTGCCGATGGCTATGATACGGCGGTCGAAAACGTCTTCCCCGATCAGGCGGCGCAGGATCAGCTCAATCCCGCCAGCCGGCTCGATCGCAATGGCGCCAGCGATGCCGGCGAAGCGCCCGACATCGACCAGTTCGTTGCCGCGCGGCCGGTGCTGAGCGAACATCTCGAGGCGCAGTCCAACTTCATCCTGCGCACCCCGGCCGACCGGCTGATCGCCCGCCACCTCATCGATGGTCTCAATGAGGCCGGCTATCTCACCACCGACCTGCAGGTCCTGGCCGATCAGCTGGGCGCCGAGCGCGAGGATATCGAGGCGGTCCTGCTGGCGCTGCAGGGCTGCGATCCCGTTGGCGTCTTCGCCCGCACCGTGCCCGAATGCCTCGCCATCCAGCTGCGCGAGCGCGACCGGCTCGATCCGATGATGCAGACGCTGCTCGACCATCTGGGCCTCTTGGCTGAGCATGACATGGCCGGGCTGATGCGCGCCATTGGCTGCGACCGCGAGGATCTGCTCGACATGCTGGCCGAACTGCGCCGGCTCGATCCGCGCCCCGGCCTCGCCTTCGACAGCGGCCCGGTCGAAACCGTCATTCCCGATGTCTTTGTGCGGCGCGGTCCCGATGGTGCCTGGCAGGTCGAGCTCAATACCGAAGTGCTGCCCCGTGTCCTGGTCAATCGGGTCTATTATACCAGCGTCACCAAGCAGGCCCGGGCGCCCGGCGAAAAGGCCTTCCTCACCGATTGCCTCGCCACCGCCAACTGGTTGACCAAGAGCCTCGACCAGCGGGCCCAGACCATCCTCAAGGCCTCCGCCGAGATCGTCCGCCAGCAGGATGGCTTTCTGGCCCATGGCATCGCCCATCTCAAGCCGATGACCCTGCGCATGGTCGCCGAGGCGATCGACATGCACGAATCCACCGTCAGCCGGGTCACGGCCAACAAATACATGGCCACCCCGCGCGGCCTGTTTGAAATGAAATATTTCTTCACCACTGCCATCGCTGCCAGCGATGGCGGCAGCGATCACTCGGCCGAAGCCGTGCGGCACCGTATCAAGCAGCTTATCGATGCCGAACAGGTCACCGCCGTGCTCAGTGACGACACCATTGCCGACCTGCTCAAGCAGGAACAGGGGATCGAACTGGCCCGCCGCACCGTTGCCAAATACCGCGAGGGCATGAATATCCCCTCATCGGTGCTGCGCCGCCGCCGCATGAAAAACGCCCAGCAACTGGCCTGATGGGCCTGCATCGATAAGCGTCGCGGTGGAAATTATACCGATTTGTCGATGCTGTCCGCACAATAAACGAACCACATGCCGGACTTGCGCATTGCACCCGCACGACGCGCAGGTCTAGCATTGTCCCTGCCACCCACCCATATCTAAAGGGCAGGCGGCAGGCGTCATCCCGGAACCGGGAACGGCTTTCGGAGGTCCTGACGTCGCACAACGACAAGAAGGAAAGACAAGCCATGACCTTACGCGTTTCGGGAAAGAACATGGATGTCGGCGATGCCCTGCGGGGCAAGGCCGAAGATCATTTTGCTGCCGTCGTCGGGAAATATTTCGATGGTGGCTATGATGGGCATCTCACCCTCACCCCCGACGGTATCGGCTTCCGCGCCGATTGTGTGGTTCATCTCGATTCCGGCGCCACGCTGCAGGCCAGCGCCCAGGGAAACGAGCCGACCGCTGCCTATGAAGTCATGGCGCTCAATATCGAAAAACGCCTGCGCCGCTACAATCGCAAGCTCAAGCAGATTCGCCGTGGCAATGGCGATGACGTGACCGCCCAATATACCGTGCTCGATGGCGGCAGCCAGTTCGATGAGCTCGACGCCGACTATGCGCCGCCGGTCATTGCCGAAAGCACCAAGAACCTGCGCCAGCTCAGCGTTGAGGAAGCGGTGATGGAACTCGACCTCACCGGTGGCCAAGTCGTGATGTTCCGCCATGCTGGACATGGCGGGCTCAATGTGGTCTACCGCCGCTCCGATGGTAATATTGGCTGGATTGATCCAGCCCTCGGGGCCAATTGATCCGCCCCTGAGCCACGCATAGCGCAGTTGATCTCAAGGTAATTGAATGGAATTGGCCGATATTCTGGCTGAGCGGGCCGTGCTGTATTGCACGGACATCACAGCAAAAAGCCAGCTCTTCGAAGCACTGGCGGTTCGGGCTGCTGAATTGACCGGACACGCACTGGCCGAGATCCTCGAGGCCATCACCTCGCGCGAGGCGCTCGGCTCGACCGGGCTGGGCAATGGTATCGCCATTCCACATGGCAAGCTGGGCGGCCTGGGCGGTGTTACCGCCCTGTTCGCCCGGCTCGATCACCCGATCGACTTCGACGCGGTTGATGATCAGCCCGTCGATCTGGTCATCATGTTGCTCGCCCCCACCGGGGCGGGCGCCGATCATCTCAAGTCCCTGTCGCGGGTGGCGCGGCTCCTGCGCACCGATTCGGTGGTCGACGCTCTGCGCGAGACCGACGATCCGGCCCGCCTGCATGCCATTCTGACCGCGCCCTTGCCCAATACCTACGCCGCTTGAGCGGATACCAACCAAGCAAAAAGCCCTCCGGCCGCGCCGGAGGGCTTTTTCGTGCTGGCTGTCCGCTAGTGCAGCGTTGCCAGGCCCAGATTGTTCTCGCCCAGCCAGTCGCTGACCGAATCGGTCGTGTCGGTCACCAGCAGCGGCGTGCCGTCAGCGGCCATTAGCAGCTGGTATTCGGTCTCGGCTTCAAACACCGCATCGCTGATCATCATGCCCAGTTCGGCGCCGCTGACCGGGCGCATATAGGCCACGGCATCGCCGCCCAGCGCCGCAAACTGGGCGCGCGTCAGCGATTTGAGCGGGTGCATCACGCGATTGGCGGCGGCCACGTCATTTCTTTTTTCATACATATTATCGGCCTTTCCTCAGACTGAGCGAATTTCGATACGGCGGGCGATCTTGGTCGTCTGTGGGCGCTCTATGGCAATAACGAGCATACCATGGCCCAAAGTTGCATCCTTGACGATCATGCCATCGGCCAGCAGGAAGGCGCGCTGGAACTGCCGGGCGGCAATGCCGCGATGCAGGAATTCGCGCCCGCTTTCGTCCTTCTGCTTGCCGCGCACGACAATCTGGCTGTCTTCGGCCATGACCTCGAGTTCGTGGGCGCCAAATCCGGCA
>CAXBHD010000077.1:0-12466 GCA_963975335.1 uncultured Devosia sp.
TTCCGCGGCATCAGCTTCATCATTCTGGGCGATCAGAGCTTCAAGGGCTATCCCGCCAGCTTTGCCTGGCTGGGGCAGGGCTATGTCTTCTGGGTCATTTCCTTCGAGCTGGTGCTCTTCGTCATCTGCGCCATTGCCTACTTCGTGCTGCTGCACCGCACCAATTTCGGCCGCCGCGTCTTTGCCATTGGCAATAATGAGGTGGCGGCGCAGTTTTCCGGTGTGCGCGTCGACAGGATCAAGTTCATCCTCTTCTGCCTGACCGGGCTGATGAGCGGCATGGCCGCGGTGCTGCTGACGGCCCGGCTGGGCTCGACGCGGCCCTCGATTGCCGAGGGCTGGGAGCTCGAGGCCATCACCATGGTCGTGCTGGGCGGGGTCTCCATCCTGGGTGGGGCCGGCTCGATCATCGGCGTGGTGCTGGCGGCGCTGATCATGGGGCTGGTGACCTTTGGTCTCGGCCTGCTCAATGTGCCGGGCATTGTCATGTCGATCTTTATCGGTGGGCTGCTGATCGTGGTGATCGCGCTGCCCATCCTGTTCCGCATGTGGAGGCAGCGCGCATGATCATCTCCGATGGCGATTACGAGAAACACGCCTTCAAGATGCAGCTCCATCCCGGCATGGCGGCGGAATATCGCAAGCGCCATGACGCTATCTTTCCCGAACTGGTCGAGCTGCTGCATGCGGCGGGGGTGAAGGACTATTCCATCCATCTCGACGACGAGACCAATATCCTGTTCGGCGTGCTGTGGCGCCGCAAGGACCACTCGATGGCCGACCTGCCGGCGACGGCCGTGATGCAGCGCTGGTGGGCGCATATGGCCGATGTCATGGCCACCAATGACAAGAACGAGCCGATCGCGACCGACCTCACGTCCATGTTCTGGATGAAATAGCCTGGTCTGGCGGCTGATCCGGACGGCCCCGTCACGCGTATGATTGCTTGAACCCGGGCGCTTGCGCGGGCATGCTGACAGGCGCTGTCAGGAGGCAATGCTACCTGCGGCTGATGGCGGAACCTTTGCCGCCATTGATGACTTTTGATGAACGGGCCTTCGCCCATATTCAGCGTCGCTCGGATCGTCTCGCGCGGACCGGTGGCTGATCGACACGTCATCCTACCGCTGCAGCGGACAGATCAAGAAGCTGGCCTCGGCCAGTCAGGGACAAATCGGAGAAACCAATGCGCCTCACATCCACGCTCATGAGCGCCGTCGCCGCGCTCGCACTGTCCGTCACCGGCGCCAGCGCGCAGGTCGTCGTGTCTTCCAAGATCGACACCGAAGGTGGCGTTTTGGGCAATATCATCAAGCAGGTGCTTGAGGCCAATGACATCGCCGTCGAGGATCGCATCCAGCTCGGCGGCACCCCGATCGTGCGCCAGGCCATCACGGCGGGCGAGATCGACATCTATCCCGAATATACCGGCAATGCCGCCTTCTTCTTCGAAAAGGCCGATGATCCGCTGTGGAACGACGCCGCCCTGGCCTATGCCGAGGCCGCCAAGCTCGACTTCGAGGCCAACAACATCGTCTGGCTGACCCCATCGCCGGCCAACAATACCTGGGCTGTCGCCCTGCGCGATGACGTGGCCGCGGCCAATAACCTCACCACGTTCAGCGAATTCGGCGCCTGGGTTGCCGGCGGCGGCGAGGTCAAGCTCGCCGCATCGGCCGAATTCGTCAACTCGCCGGCGGCTTTGCCCAAGTTCCAGCAGGTCTATGGCTTTACCCTGACCCCCGACCAGCTGATCACCCTGTCGGGCGGTGACACGGCGGCCACCATTGCCGCCGCGGCCCAGCAGACCAATGGCGTCAACGCCGCCATGGTCTATGGCACCGATGGCGGCATTGCCCCATCCGGCCTGACCGTGCTCGAGGACGACAAGGGCGTGCAGCCGGTCTACCAGCCCGCGCCGATCATCCGCGCCGAGGTGCTGACCGAATATCCGCAGATCGAGGAATTGCTCAAGCCGGTCTTTGAAGGCCTGACGCTCGAAGTGCTGCAGGAGCTCAATGGCCGGGTGCAGGTGGGCGGCGAAGCTTCCGCTGCCGTGGCCACCGACTACCTGACCCAGGGCGGCTTCCTCGACTAGCGGAACGCTCGCCGCTGGTTTCTTCACCTCTCCCCTGCGGGGAGAGGTCGATCCAAAGGGTCGGGTGAGGGGTTCAGCGGCTTTGGTAACTGTGGGGTTGTGCCGATAGTGAAAACCCCACCCTCTCCCCTCAGGGGAGAGGGAGCAGACGACCGGTGACCGGTCACAGGGACGATCGACCATGGCCGCGGCGGATCGGGAGACGACATGAGCCTTGCCGATACAAGCCTCTCCACCGCCCGTCCCGCCTGGCTTGGCCTCGACAAGCTCGGTGCCCTGATTGCGCTGATCGCCGCGGCGGGCGCCACTTTGCCCTTCGCCCTGTTCCGCGCCAACCGGATCGTGCAGGGCGAGGCCATGGCTTTGCTGCAGGCGCTGCCGACGGCGCTGGCTGCCCTGCTATGCCTGAGCCTCTTGGTCGGCTTTGCCGTGGCGCTGCTGCGCTTTTCCGCTTTGATCAAATTGCTGGTGGGTTTCGTGGTCCTGGCCGTGCTGCTTGTGCTGATGGGACAGTCGGCTGCCTATCTGACGCCTGATAGCGATAGCTTTGCCCGCGTCTCGCCCGGCGCCGGATTCTGGCTGCTGACCTTCGGCTTTGCCCTATTGGTAACCGATGCCCTCACCCGCTTGCGGTTGTCGCCGCTGGCGCGGATCGCCATTCTGGTCGCCGTGCTGGGCGCCATGGCGCTCTTGCTATGGAGCGGCGGCTGGAACCAGCTCTCGCTGCTCAAAGAATATGCCAATCGCGCGCCCGCCTTCTGGGCCGAGGCGCGGGCGCATCTGGTGCTGGCCTTCGGCTCGGTGGCGATTGCCACCCTGGTCGGCGTGCCGCTGGGCGTGCTCTGCTACAAGGTGCGGGTGCTGCGGGCCGGTGTGCTCAATGTGCTCAATATCGTCCAGACCATTCCCTCAATTGCCCTGTTTGGCCTGCTGATCGCGCCTCTGGCCTGGATTGCCGCCAATGTGCCTGGCGCCTCGGCCATCGGCATTTCCGGTATCGGCACGGCGCCGGCTCTGGTGGCTTTGTTCGCCTATTCGCTGCTGCCCATCGTCTCCAATACCGTGGTGGGCCTCACCAATGTCTCGCCTGCCGCCGTGGACGCCGCCCGCGGCATGGGCATGACGGTCTGGCAGCGGCTGATTGCCGTGGAACTGCCGCTGGGCTTTCCGGTCATTCTCACCGGCATCCGCATCGTGCTGGTGCAGAATATCGGCCTGACCACCATTGCTGCGCTGATCGGGGGCGGCGGCTTCGGGGTCTTTGTGTTTCAGGGCATCGGCCAGACGGCCATGGACCTGGTCCTGCTGGGGGCGGTGCCCACCGTGGTGCTGGCCTTTGTCGCCGCCGTGGTGCTGGACGCCATGGTGGACATGACTGCGCGCGAAGGAAGCCGCCCATGATCGAGATCGACGACCTGAGCAAGGTCTATAATGGCCAGGCCGTGGTGGACCGGGTGACCCTGACCATCCAGCCCCATACCATTGCCGTGATCGTGGGCACGTCCGGCTCGGGCAAGACCACGCTGATGCGCATGCTCAACAAGCTGGTCGAGCCCAGCTCGGGCGCCGTGCGTATCGATGGCGAGGATATTGCCGGCCTGCCGGCCTATGAGCTGCGCCGCCGCATGGGCTATGTCATCCAGGGCCATGGCCTGTTTCCCCATCGCAGCGTGGGACAGAACATTGCCACCGTGCCCAAGCTGCTGGGCTGGACCAAGGCCAAGACGCGCGACCGGGTCGACGAGCTGATGACGCTGTTCCAGCTCGATCCGGCCGAGTTCCGCGACCGGCTGCCGCATGAACTCAGCGGCGGTCAGCAGCAGCGCGTCGGCGTGGCGCGCGCGCTGGCGGCCAAGCCCAATATCCTGTTGATGGACGAGCCCTATGGCGCGCTCGACCCGGTGATCCGCGCCAAGGCGCAGGAAGACCTGCTCACCATCCAGCGCCAGATCGGCACCACCATCGTGCTGGTCACCCATGACATGGAAGAGGCGATCCATCTCGGCCATACCATTGCGGTGATGGACCAGGGCAAATTGCTGCAATCGGCCCCGCCCGCCGAGATCATCGGCCGGCCGGCAACACCCTTTGTCGCCGAACTGATCGGCACCAGCGAAAGGCCGTTCCGCTTGCTGTCCCTGTTCCGGGTGGCAGAGCATATCGAGCCGGGCGAGGCCAGCGGCACGCCCATCGACGCCGGCGCCTCGCTGCGCGACGCCTATGCCGAACTGCTGTGGTCGGGCCGGTCATCCCTGCCGGTGCAGCGCGACGGCCAGATCGTCGGGCAGGTGACGCGTGACGCGCTGGCGCGCCTGGCGGCCCGACCGCAATGAAGCCGGGCAATATTCTCCGCCTCGCGGCGCTGCTGGTGCTCGTGCTGTTCCTCGTCCGGCCCGAGCTGTTTGCCGGCTTTTTCGGGCTCTTTACCAGCAATGGCCAGCCGGCCATCTACAATCAGGGCAGCCTGCTCGACATCACGTTCAACCATCTGGGCATCGTTGCCGCTGCCACCGCAGCGGCCACCGTGGTGGCGGTCAGTCTGGCCATTTTCGTGACCCGGCCCTATGGCGCCGAATTCCTGCCGCTGTCGCGCAGCCTCGCCAATATCGGCCAGACCTTTCCCCCCGTTGCCGTGCTGGCTTTGGCCGTTCCCGCCATGAACAGCTTCGGCACCGCGCCCACCCTGCTGGCGCTGTTTCTTTATGGCCTGCTGCCGATTTTCGAGAATACCCTGACCGGGCTGGGCAATCTGCCGCCCGCCGTCATCGACGCCGCCCGCGGCATGGGCATGAGCGGCTGGCAGCGGCTGATCAAGGTGGAACTGCCGCTGGCCCTGCCGGTCATCCTGGCCGGTATCCGCCTCTCGGTGGTGATCTCGCTGGCCACTGCCACGATCGGCTCCACTGTGGCGGCCAGGACCCTGGGCGAGGTGATCATTGCCGGGCTGCTCTCGAGCAATACCGCCTTCGTGCTGCAGGGCGGGCTGATCGTCGGCGTGCTCGCCGTGCTGATCTATGATGGCCTCTCGGCGCTGGAGCGTTTCCTCATGTCCCGAACCGGGCAGGCCGGGCGGGCCACGGCCTGAACTAGGCGCTGACCGCCAGATTCCGGCTGACATCCATGCCCTGGGCCAGCGCATTGCCCACGGCAAAGATGGTCGGGGCCGAAAGCGGAAAGGCGGTGACGGCGGCAACCGCCTCGCCCACCGTGCCGCGCCAGACCTGCTCGTCGGCGCGCCCGACATTGCCGGCAATCACGGCGGGGGTGCAGGGCGCCATGCCCTGGGCGGTGAGCTGGTCGACGATCTGGTTCAGGGTGCGCCGGCTCATATAATAGACACTGGTCGTGGCCGGATCGGACAGAGCCTGCCAGTTGAGACTATCGGGCAGCACGCCCTGGCGGGAATGGCCGGTGACGAAGCGGACCGACTGGGCATGGTCGCGATGGGTCAGCGACAGGCCGAGCCGGCTGGCCAAAGCCAGGGCGGCGGTGACGCCGGGCACCACGGTGACGGCAATGCCGTGGCGTTCCAGCATCTCGATCTCCTCGCCGGCGCGACCGAAGATCATCGGATCGCCCGATTTGAGCCGCACCACATGCTTGCCCTGCTGCGCGAGGCTCAGCATCATGGCATTGATATCTTCCTGCTTGCAGCTGTCGCGCGCGGCGCGCTTGCCCACCAGCATCCGCCTGGCCTCGCGGCGGGCCATTTCGAGCACCTCGGACGAGACCAGGTCATCGAACAGGATCACATCGGCCGATTGCAGCGCGCGCACGGCCTTGATGGTGAGGAGATCGGCATCGCCGGGTCCGGCCCCGACCAGGGTGACTCGGCCCGCCGGGCAGGCTTCGCTGAGGGCATCGAGGTCAAAATCGGCGGCGTCGGGGGCGCTGTCGCCAAAGGCGCGTTCGACGAGGCGCTCCCAGAAGGCGCGGCGCTGCGGCCCGGCGGCGAGCCGTTCCATGACCGCGCCGCGCAGGTTCTGCGCCAGCTGGGCCCAGGCACTGAGCGTTGCGGGCAGCAGCGTTTCGATACGGCGGCGCACCGCCTGGCCCAGGATCGGCGCGGCGCCGGCCGTGGAAATGCCGATGACCAGAGGCGAGCGGTTGACGATGGCGCCGAACTGGAACTGGCAGAAATCGGGCCGGTCGATGACATTATAGGGCACGCTCTGGCGCTGGGCGGCCTCGACAAAGGCCAGGGCCTCTGCGTCATCCTCGATATCGGCCACCGCCATGGCGGCGCCAGAGAGGTCGGACGGCGCCCAGTGGCAATCGACGAGGCTGATCGTGCCGGCAACGGCGCTCTCGGCCAAAGCGATCAGCGCATCGCACCAGTCTTCCACCGGAGCCAGTACCTGGACATGCGCGCCGGCCGCAGCCAGCAGCTCGATCTTCCAGGTGGCCGGCTCGGAGCCGCCAATGGCGATGACACGCTTGTCGGTGAGATCGAAGAAGACCGGCAGCACGGCCAGCGGGGCAATGCGGGGCCTATTCGGCGGCGGCGAGACGATATGCATCGATGATCCCCCTGATTTCGGCGCGGCAGGAGCCGCAATTGGTGCCGGCCTGGGTGCAGGCGCCAATGGCTTCGACGCTGGTGCAGCCCTGGCCGGTGACGGCACTGGCAATGGTGTTGGCGCCCACCGAAAAGCAGGAACAGACAATGGCGCCGCTATCGGGCATGTCGGCGCCGGGCCGGGCGGCCAGCACGGTGGAGGCGGTCAGCCCTTGGGCCTGCAGCAGGCCCACGGCCCATTGCCGCGATACGGCCACCGGATCGGGCGCGGTATAGAGCGCCATGACGAGGCGGCCGGCTTCCAGCACGGCAAAGCGGCGCCGGCCCGAGCCGGCATCGATTACCGACTGGATGCGCGCCGTCTCGGCCAGGGCAAAGCGCTGCCGCAGCCAGGTCTCCCAGTCGGCCGGGGCAGTGTCCCAGGCCAGCTCGCCGCGCAGGCCGCCCGGTGCCGCGGCGATGGCCCAATAGCTGGCGTCAAGCTGCGGCCGGCTGGCGGCGACGAAAAAGCCGTACAGCGCCACGGCGAGCGGCGCCATCGCGACCTCGGCCATTTTGAGCGCCGGCTGCGCCGAGACGGGATCGACCTTGGCCGTGACCAGGGCATCAATGCGGCCCTGAGAGGCAAACTGGTCGGTCCAGTGCATGGGGGCAAACAGCGCGCCCCGCCGCTGCCGGTCGGTGACCAAAGCCCGCAGCACTGCACTGCCATGCCGGTTGGAAAGGCGCACCAGGCTGGCCGGCACGATATTGAAGCGCGCAGCATCGGCCGGGTGGATCTCGACAAAGGGCTCGGCATAGTGGGCCGACAGGCGCGCGGTTTTGCCGGTGCGGGTCATGGTATGCCAGTGGTCGCGCACCCGGCCGGTATTGAGCATGAAGCGGTCCGGCGCCGGCGCGAAGGGTGGCGGGGGCTGCACCGGCACGAAGCGCCCCTTGCCATCTGGCGTGAAGAACTGGCCATTGCCGAAGAGGCGCGTGGTGGATTTCTGGCGGATTGGCCACTGGGTCGGGTTCAGGCTGGCATAGTCGGCGCCCACAAGGCCGGAAAGGTCGAGGTCGCGGCTGCCCTCATTTTCGAAAGCGGTCAGCGCCGCGTGCTCGGCAAAGATTTCGGCGGGGCCGGCATAGGGAAAGGCCTCGGCAAAGCCCATGCGGCGGGCGACCTGGGTGATGATCCACCAGTCGGGGCGCGCCTCGCCGGGCAGCGCCAAAAAGGGCCGCTGCCGCGAGATTCGGCGCTCGGAATTGGTGACCGTGCCGTCCTTCTCGCCCCAGCCGGCGGCGGGCAGTCGAAGATGGGCGGTGAGGCCGGTATCGGTGCGGCCATTCATGTCCGAGACCACGACAAAGGGGCAGGCGGCGAGCGCGGCTCGCACCAGATCGGCCTCGGGCATGGAATCGACCGGATTGGTCGCCATGATCCAGACCGCCTTGATCTCGCCGCGCCCCATGGCGGCAAAGAGCTCGACCGCGCGCAGGCCTGGCTCGCGCGCGACGCGGGTGCTGTTCCAGAAGCGGCCGACCCGGTCGATCGCCTCGGGGGTGAAATCCATATGGGCGGCCAGGGTATTGGCCAGGCCCCCGACCTCACGGCCGCCCATGGCATTGGGTTGACCGGTGACCGAAAAGGGCCCCATGCCGGGCCGGCCGATGCGACCGGTCAGCAGGTGGCAGTTGATGATGGCATTGACCTTGTCCGTGCCCGCGGCCGACTGGTTGACCCCCTGCGAATAGACCGTGACGGTCTTTTCGGTGGCGCCGAACCAGGCGTAGAATTGGGCAATGTCTGGCTCGGCGAGGCCGGTCGCCGCAGCAACGCGGGCAATGGTCCAGTCGGCGGCCACGAGCAGCGCCGCCTCGACGCCTTCGGTATGGTCGGTGACGAAGTCCGGCGCCACCTGGCCCTTGTCGGCGAGATGGGCGAGCAGGCCGACAAACAGCGCGCTGTCGCCATCGGCCTGCACGGCCAGATGCAGGTCGGCCAGGTCGGCGCTGGCGGTGCGGCGCGGATCGATCAGCACCACGCGCATGTCGGGCCGTTCGGCCCTGGCTTTGGCGATGCGCTGGTAAAGCACCGGATGGCACCAGGCCAGGTTGGAGCCGACCAGCATGATGAGATCGGCCAGTTCGAGATCCTCGTAATTGCCCGGCACGCTGTCCGAGCCGAAGGCGCGCTTCTGCCCCGCCACCGAGGAGGCCATGCAGAGCCGCGAATTGGTGTCGATATTGCCCGCGCCGATAAAGCCCTTCATCAGCTTGTTGGCGACGTAATAATCCTCGGTCAGCAGCTGGCCCGAGCCGTAGAAGGCGACGGAGTTGGGTCCGTGCTCGCGGATCGTCTGCGTGAAGGTATTGGCGACGCGCTGCAGCGCCACGTCCCAAGTGACTCTAAGTCCATCGCTTTCCGGATAAAGCAGTCGCCCGTCGAGCGAGAGCGTTTCGCCCAGAGCCGAGCCCTTGGAGCAGAGCCGGCCGAAATTGGCGGGATGGTCGGGATCGCCTTCAATGGCGACGCTGCCATCGGGCAGGGGCGTCGCCAGCACCCCGCAGCCGACGCCGCAATAGGGGCAGGTGGTGCGAATGCTGGGGCTGGCGACGGGCAGGGTCATCGCGGTTATGCCGCCTCGACGAAGCGATGGCGCTCGTAGAGGAATTTGAGCACGGCCTCGCGGCACTTGAGATAGCGGCGGTCACCGGCCAGGGCGATGCGGTCGCGCGGCCGGTCGAGCGGCACCTCGAGCACCTCGCCAATGCGGGCAGCGGGTCCATTGGTCATCATGACGATGCGATCGCTCAGCAGCACCGCCTCGTCGACATCATGGGTGATCATGATCATGGTCGAGCCCAGCCGCTTCTGGATATCCATGACGGCATCCTGCAGATGCGCCCGGGTCAGGGCATCCAGGGCGCCGAAGGGCTCGTCGAGCAGGAGGATCTTGGGCTGCATGGAGAGGGCCCGGGCAATGCCGACGCGCTGCTTCATGCCGCCGGAAATCTCGGTGGGGCGCTTGTCCTTGGCATGGCTCATCTGCACCAGGTCGAGATTCTGCATGATCCAGTCATGCCGCTCGGCGCTGGATTTGGTGCGGCCGAATACCTTGGTGACGGCGAGGTTGACGTTTTCATAGACGGTGAGCCAGGGCAGCAGCGAATGGTTCTGGAACACCACGGCGCGGTCGGGGCCGGGCCCGTTGACCTCGCGGCCCTCGAGCTGGATGCCGCCCGAGGAGACTTCGGTCAGCCCGGCAATCAGGTTGAGCAAAGTGGACTTGCCGCAACCGGAATGGCCGATGATGGAAATCACCTCGCCCTTGGCGATATCGAGGCTGATATCCTTGAGGACTTCCGAGCGCTGGCCGCCGCGGTCAAAGTGCTTGTCGACATTTTCAATAGCAAGATAGGACATAAAGCGCTCCTTAGCCGGCACTGGTGCCGCGGGTGACAAAGCTGCCGACGGCGGCGACGAGACGATCGAGGATGAAGCCCACCACGCCGATATAGGCCAGGGCCACGATGATGTCGGAGAGGCGCGAGCTGTTCCACGCATCCCAGATGAAAAAGCCGATGCCGACGCCGCCGGTCAGCATTTCGGCTGCGACAATGGCCAGCCAGGACAGGCCCACCCCGATGCGCAGCCCGGTAAAGATATAGGGCGCCGCGGCCGGGATCATGATCTTGAAGAAGAACTCGACCTGGTTGAGCTGCAGGATGCGCGCGACATTGCGATAATCCTGCGGGATATTGCGCACGCCCACGGCGGTATTGATCACCACCGGCCAGACCGAGGTGATGAAGATGACAAAGATCGCCGAGGGACCTGAATCCATGAAGGCGGCCAGCGACAGCGGCAGCCAGGCCAAGGGTGGCACGGTGCGCAGGATCTGGAAGATCGGATCGAGCCCGCGCATGGCCCAGATCGACTCGCCGATGACGGCGGCCAGGCCAAAGCCGACGGCAACCCGCTGCAGTGAGGTGAGCACCCGCAAGCCCAGCCCGATATCGCCCTGGCCATAGTCGAAGAAGGGGCTGACGATCAGCTCGGCCGAATCCGCCCAGACCTGGCTGGGCGCCGGCAGCGAGGCGCCGGGACTGGCGCAGATGATCTGCCAGACGACGAGGATCAGCGCCAGCACGACCAAAGGCGGCACCACATTGGCGGCGAGGCTGGCCAGGGTCTTGGACCAGGAACCGTGGCGCGATGCCGGCTTGGGCAGGGTGAAGACTTCTGCCTTGGCGATGGTTTGCGGTTTGGCCGGGGCCGGCAGGGACTGGATGGTGGCACTCATGAGCGGTCCTTTCGGGGGGCAAGTATCGCTGGTGGACACGAGATTGCGGCAGTCGTCCCCTCTCCCCTGAGGGGAGAGGGTCTGGGTGAGGGGTTCAGGCTCGCGGCAGAGGCATCAGCGCTGGACCCCTCACCCGGCGCTGCGCGCCAACCTCTCCCCTCAGGGGCGAGGTGATCAGGGGGCAGGTCGTCATCTCGCCGGCGGGCCATAGAGCACGTCCTTTAGACCATGGCCTTGATGGCCAGGCTGTCGAGATAGGCCGAGGGGTCGGCGGGATCGAAGACCTTGCCGTCAAAGAAGGTCTCGGGCCCGCGTGACGTCGTGTCCGGAATGTCGGCGGCGGCAATGCCCAGCGTCGCGGCGGCGGCGCGCCAGATGTCCTCGCGGTTGACCGCATCGACGGCGGCGACGATGTCGGTGCTGGCCGGCAGATAGCCCCAGCGCACATTTTCGGTAAGGAACCAGGCGTCATGGCTCTTGAAGGGATAGGAGGCGTGATCCTTCCAGAACTTCATCTCGAGCCCGGTCGCGGTCTCCATGCGGCCATTGCCGTAATTGATGTCGCCCTTGAGGCGCCCGGCGACGTCGACGGGCGGCACGTTGAACCAGCTGCGCTTGCCCAGGATCTGGGCCATTTCGTCCTTGTTTTCGCTGGCATCGCACCATTGCTGGGCCTCCATCACGGCCATCAGGATGGCCTGGGTGGCAACCGGGTTGGCCTCGATGAAATCATTGCGCAGGCCGAGCGCCTTTTCCGGATGGTGCTTCCACAGCTCGCCCGTGGTGGTGGCGGTAAAGCCGATGCCCTGGTTGACCAATTGCTCGTTCCAGGGCTCGCCGACGCAGAAGGCGTCCATGGTGCCCACCTTCATATTGGCCACCATCTGCGGCGGTGGCACGGTGATGACCGAGACATCGGCATTGGGATCGATGCCGCCCGCGGCCAGCCAGTAGCGGATCCACAGGTCATGGGTGCCGCCGGGGAAGGTCATGGCGATATTGACTTCCTTGCCGGCTGCCTTGCGCTCGGCAAACACCGGTTTGAGCGGCGAACTGTCGAGCCCGGCGCCGATATCCTTGTATTCCTGGGCAACGGAAATGCCCTGGCTGTCATAGTTGAGGCGGGCAATGATCGACATCGGCACGGGCACGCCATTGGTGACGGTGCCCAGGCTCATCAGATAGGGCATGGGGGTGAGGATATGGGCGCCATCAATGCCATTGGCGGCGCCGCCCAGCATCAGATTGTCCCGCGTCGCGCCCCAGGAGGCCTGCTTGAGCACCTCGACGCCGGGCACGCCATGCTTTTCATAGAGCCCCTTTTCGAGCGCAATGATCAGCGGCGCGGCATCGGTCAGGGCGATGAAGCCCAGCTTGGCGCCCGATACTTCCGGGCCGGGCCCTTGCGCAAAGGCGCCCGAGGGGAAGAGGGCCTTGGCCGCGGCCAGCGTGGCGGCGGTGGCCGTTGCGCCCTTGAGAAATCCGCGCCGTGTGGTCCTGGTCTGCGTCATCGAGTTCTCCATCTGCACCGATCGGAAAAACAAAAAAGCTGCCAACTGG
>CAXBHD010000078.1:0-12411 GCA_963975335.1 uncultured Devosia sp.
CTGGGCGACCAGGTGCAGATCATCAACCCGGACGGGGCGATGACGCCCTTTGGCTCGACCCCGCAGATCCGTTCCTATCCGGTCAATGTGATCTTCGACCTGGGCATGGTCGAGTTCGACAGCTTTTTCATGTATATGCCGCTCGAGCCGGCACAGACCTATTTCAAGCAGTTTGAAGAGGTGCTGCGGCCCGGCATGGGGCCGCTAGACCCGCTGGCCAGCGATGCCGAGATCGATGCCGCCTATGAGCGGATCAACCGGGTATCGGCGGCGGAAATCTTCATCGACGATCCCGATAATGTGACGGTGATGCGCCAAAGGCTGCAGACCGATCCCTCGACGCGACCGCTGGTGCTGACCGACTGGCAGCAACGCAATGAGACCTTCTTTTCGGCCCTGCAGGTCGAGCGGGTGGTGATGTTCACGATCCTGTCGATGATCATCCTGGTGGCGGCGTTCAACATCATTTCGAGCCTGATCATGCTGGTGAAGGACAAGAGTTCCGACATTGCGGTATTGCGCACGATGGGGGCCACGCGCGGCGCGATCATGCGGATTTTCTCGATCACCGGCACAACGATCGGCGTCATCGGTACGGTGTCGGGGGTGATTCTGGGTCTGGTGGTGGCGGCCAATGCCGAAACGCTGCGGGCCTTTATCTCCAATACGCTGGGCGTGGCGATTTTCCCGCCTGAGGTATTCCTGCTGTCCTCGCTGCCGTCCAAGACCGATCCGCTGGAAGTGACCGTCGTGGTCTGCCTGTCGCTCGGGCTGAGTTTCCTTGCCACGCTCTATCCGGCCTGGCGCGCCGCGCAATATGATCCAGTAGAGGCCCTGCGTTATGAGTAAGCCGCATCTGGTTCTGACCGACGTCCACCGCCATTATGGCCAGGGCGACAAGATCGTGCATGTGCTGGAGGCCGCCAATCTGACCGTCAACAGCGGTGAGCTGGTCGCGCTGGTTGCCCCCTCCGGCGCCGGCAAATCGACGCTGCTGCACCTCTCCGGCCTGCTGGAAAGCCCGCAGGGCGGCGAGGTGGAGCTGATGGGGATCAAGACCAGCCATCTGGGTGATCGGGGTCGCACACAGCTGCGCCGCTCGACGGTGGGCTATGTCTACCAGTTCCACCACCTGCTGCCCGAGTTCACGGCGCTCGAAAATGTGTCAATGCCGCAGCTGATCGCCGGCAAGTCGCAGGCCGAGGCGGACAAGCGCTCGATGGAACTGCTCGACCTGCTGGGAATCGGCGCCCGGGCCAGCCACCGGCCGGCGGAGCTTTCGGGTGGCGAGCAGCAGCGCGTGGCGATTGCCCGCGCAGCAGCCAACCATCCCAAGGTGATCCTGGCCGATGAGCCGACGGGCAATCTTGATCCGGATACCAGCGACATCGTGTTCGGCGCGCTGGCGGACCTGATCAAGAATGAAGGGGCGGCGGCGTTGATCGCTACCCACAATCACGATCTGGCCCGGCGCGCCGACCGCATCGTGACGCTCAAGGGCGGGTTGGTCGTCGACCACACCCTCTAGCGCGGTGCCGGCAGCCTAGAGCTGCGCAGCGATCGCCTGAGCCAGCGCGGCCAGTTCGGCATTGTCGGCCTGGCCGGTGCCATGGGCGCCCAGCGGCGTGCCTTCGAAGACAGGTATGACATGGAAATGCAGGTGAAACACGGTCTGGCCGGCCGGCGCTTCGTTGAACTGGGCGACGCGCACGCCATCGGCCCCGGTGGCCGCCTTGGCCGCCCTGGCGACGCGCTGCACCAACGGCATCACGGCTGACAGTATGGCGGGATCCGCGTCGAGAAGGTTGCGCGAGGCTGCCTTCGGAATGATCAGGGTATGCCCGCGTGACTGGGGAAAGATATCCATCATCACCAGTGCCGCATCGTCCTCAAAGACCTTGTGTGCCGGGATATCGCCGGCCAGGATTTTGGCGAAGATGTTGGACGGATCATAGGTCATGGGTCACTCCGGCAGTTATGGTCTTTCCGGCACCCCGGCAGATTTGGCGGCGGCGCCGACTGCGTGGGCAGCGCCGTAACCTGCAATAGATCGCCCCGCATGGCTAGCGCGATCGGTCGGGGTCATATGCCGTGGCGCGGCAGGCATGCCGGTGATCAGCGATCGGTGCGTTCGCCCTTGCGGAAGGGCGTGAACTGATCAAGCAGGTCCTGGTTGCGCTCGACGGCCCGCCGTTCCTGCTCGAGATAGTCGGCAACGGCAGCCTGCAGGCCGGGATGGGCGAGCCAGTGTACGGAATAGGTGGTCGACGGGGCATAGCCGCGGGCCAGTTTGTGCTCGCCCTGGGCGCCGGCCTCTACCACTGCCAGCTGGTGGGCGATGGCGTAGTCGATGGCCTGATAGTAGCAAAGCTCGAAATGCAGGAAGGGCACGTCGCGCGTGCAGCCCCAGTTGCGGCCGAAAATGCGATCCTTGCCGACAAAGTTGATGGCACCGGCAATGGGGGTGTCGACGTCATAGGCCAGCATCAGCACGATGGAATCGGCCATGGTCTGGTTCAGCCGCGAGAAGAACTCGCGGTTGAGATAGGGCCGGCCCCATTTGCGGGCGCCGGTGTCCTCGTAGAAATCGTAGAAGGCATCCCAGTGATGCTCCTTGAGATCGGTGCCCGAAAGCCACTTGACCGTGAGGCCATCGCCGAGCGCGTCGCGGCGCTCGCGACGGATCATCTTGCGCTTGCGCGAGGACAGCGTCTCGAGGAAGTCGTCAAAACTGGCATAGCCATCATTGTGCCAGTGAAACTGGGTGTCGACGCGCTTGAGCCAGCCCTCGGCCTCAACGGCATTGGCCTCGGCTTCGGGGAGGAAGGTGGCATGCACCGAGGAGGCGTCGCGCTGGGTCGCCAGTTGCCGCGCGGTCGAGAGCAGAGCAGAGCGCACCAGCGGATCGCCGGAGGGCACCAGCAGTTTGGGCGCTGTTGCCGGGGTGAAGGGCACCGAGCACTGCAGTTTGGGATAGTAGCTGCCGCCGGCCCGTTCCAGGGCATCAGCCCAGCCATGGTCGAAGACATATTCGCCCATGGAATGGGATTTGAGGAAAAGCGGCATCAGGCCGACCGGCCGCTCCTGGGCGTCGGTCAGCAGGATGTGCTGCGGCTGCCAGCCGGTGCGGGCCGTGGCGCAGCCCGATTCCTCGAGCGCCAGGAAAAAGGCATGATCGAGGAATGGGTTATCAACGCGACCGGCGGTCGAAGGCGCAAGCGCATTCCACACGTCAGCCGGGATGCTGGCAGTACTGGGATGAATGGTGGCCGTGTAACCGCTATCGGGCAATGTCGGGATTGAAACCTTCGAAGACGATCTGATCCATATGGGGCGCGACCGCCTCGGCGACAAGTCTGGACCGAATCGTCCAGGCCGTCACGGGCTTTCCGAGGGCTCGCCAGAACTTGATCGCCGGCAGGTCCAGCGCCTCGTGGTGGCAGGAGATGAAATCGAACTGGGTTTCGTGCCAGTGCAGCAGGTGGCGCAGGGTATAGCGCTGGGTCTCGGTGAGCCCGCCGTCCCATTCCGGCTTGTCATAGGCATAGGTGATGATGCCGCGCGGGCCGGCAAAGCCGAACTGGCGAATGGCGGTCAGCAGGTTGGGGTCAAAGGATTCCACGGTCACCGGACCGGTATAGGCCTTGAGGCCCTCGGCGACGGCGCGGGCCAGCGCCAGCGTGCCGGCAGGGTCGCGCTGCTGCTTGAGCTCGATCTGCAGCAGGGTGCGGCCGCCGATCTGGGCGAGGAAGGCCGCGAAGGTCTGGGGGCATTCGCCGGCGGCGCTGCCAAGCAGGGCGGTGCTGGTGACGACGGCGCTGCTGGCATCGGCCACGGCGCCGGGCAGGCCGATCAGGCGTTCCATATTGTCGTCATGGAAGATGACCGGTACGCCGTCCTGGGTCAGTTGCACGTCGCATTCGATGGCAAAATCGCCGGCAATGGCGGCCTCGAAGGCGGCGGCGCTGTTTTCAATAACGCCCGCAGCCTGGTCATGCAGGCCGCGATGCGCGATGGGGCGGGGGAACAAAGTTTCGGTCATGGCGGGTCTCTCGGAGAGGATTGCGTGCCTCTGTGACACCTGACTATGACGGATGTGTAACGGCTAGACCTCGACGACGGCTTCGATTTCCACTGCAGCACCAAAGGGTAGGGAGGCGACGCCAAAGGCGGCGCGGGCATGCTTGCCCTTGTCGCCCAGCACCGCCACCAGCATGTTGGAGCAGCCATTGGCCACCAGGTGCTGTTCGGTGAATTCGGGGGTGGAAGCCACGAGGACGGTGATCTTGACGATGCGCTTGATGTCTTCAAGCGGCACGCCGGCGCCATGCACGATCTGCGACAGGATGTTCAGCGCGGCCAGCTCGGCAGCGTTGCCGCCCTGGACGACGTTCATGTTTTCCCCGAGCCGACCGGTGACCACGCCCTGGTCATTGCTCGACAACTGGCCGGAGACATAGAGCAGGTTGCCGCTGCGATTGACTGGCACATAGCTGGCGACGGGCGCCTTGGGGGCGGGGAGTTCGTAGCCAAACTCGCGGAGTTTTTCGATCGGGCTGGTCATTTGGTCTTGCCTTGCGTTTGGTCGTCTTCGGGCCCGGCCGGCGGCGCCGGCGGGGGTTTATAGAGTTTGCCACGGATCACCGCCTCGCGGCCAAAGCGGGTGCGCACGCGATCCATGGCGCGTTCCGCGGCGGCCTTGCGCGCCACGGCAGGCTCCAGCAAATCGGCCGGATCGCTGCCGTTGGCGGCATCGATACCTGATACGCCGATTCCAATCAGCCGGAATGCCGTGCCATCGGCCTCAGGCTCGAGCAGGGACAGGCCGGTTTCATAAATCACATTGGCCAATTGGGTCGGAATCATCAAGTGCCGTGCCCGCGTGCGCAAGCGGAAACCGGCCGATTTGAGCTTGAGCGTCACCGTATCGCCCACAATGCTCTTGGCCTTGAGCCGTTCGGACAGGCGTTCGGTGACCTTGAGCAGTTCGGTGGAGAGCGCCTCGAGACTGGCAATATCGGTATTGAAGGTGGTTTCCGATGAAACAGTCTTCATTTCGCCATTTGTGGTGATCTTGCGGCTATCCTCGCCGCGGCAGAGGCGGGCCAGACGGGCGCCGGTTTCGCCATAGCGGCGCATCAGGCGGTCGGGCGATTCGTGCTGGAGCTGGCCGATGGTGAGCAGGCCATCCTTGCGCAGGGTTTCGGCCAGCACCTTGCCGACACCATAGATCAGGCTGATGGGGCGCGGGGCGAGGAATTCCAGCGTTTCGGCAGCGCCGATAACGGCGAAGCCGCGCGGCTTGTCGAGGTCGGAAGCGACCTTGGCAAGAAACTTGTTGTGGCTGAGGCCGACCGAGATGGACACGCCGATATCGCGCTCGACGGCACGGGCAAAGCGGGCCAGGACGACGGCGGGCGGGGCCTTGTGCAGGATCTGGGTGCCGGCCAGATCGAGAAAGGCCTCGTCGATGGAGATGGGTTCGACCAGCGGGGTCAGCGCGTCCATCTTGGCGCGGATCTGGCGGCTGACCTCGACATATTTGGCCATGTTGGGCTTGATGATCACCGCGTCAGGGCAGAGCTCGCGGGCCTTGAACATGGGCATGGCCGAGCGGATGCCGGACTGGCGGGCAATGTAGCAGCAGGTGGAGACGACGCCGCGGACGCCGCCGCCGATGATCAGCGGCTTGTCGCGCAGGCTGGGGTCATCGCGCTTTTCCACCGAGGCATAGAAGGCGTCGCAGTCGACATGGGCCGTGGTGAGGGAAAACAGCTCGGCATGGCTGAGCAGGCGCGGCGAGCCGCAGGCCGGGCAGCGCTCAGGCAGCCTGGCGAGCGAGCCATAGTGCAGACAGTCGCGGCACAGCCAGTCATGCGCCAATCAATACTCCGTCCGGTTGATCTCGTGGAACACGCGCATGAAGGCTTCGGGCGCAATGTTCGAATTGGCACAGAGCGCGAGCAGAATCGGTTCGTTTGAGGCAACATAGTCGACAAGGCCGCGCTGCAGAGCAGGCGTGCCGACGCCGCTGCGCAGGGCGGCCGGGTCGAGGCCGGCATGCTGCATGAAGGCAAGCAGCTCTTCGGGGTGCTCGGCCAGATAGGCCAGGCAAAGGTCGGCATAAACCGTCAGGGACGGGGAGGCATTGTCGTTAGGGGGCAAGGCCGGGCTCTTTTGAGGATTTGTAAGCGTTTTGATGCTAGCTGAAATGGGCGGCAAAGCGAAGTGCTGCCAGCGCCTTAGCGGCGCTAAGGATGGACCAATGCCCAAGACAGTCATGATCGTTGAAGACAATGAGCTCAATATGAAGCTCTTCAACGACCTGCTCGAATCGCGCGGCTATGCCGTCATCCAGACCCGGAACGGCATGGAAGCGCTCGATCTGGCGCGCGCGCATCACCCTGACCTCATCCTGATGGATATCCAATTGCCCGAGGTTTCCGGGCTGGTGGTGACCAAGTGGCTCAAGGATGACGACGAGCTGGCCCATATTCCCGTCATCGCCGTCACGGCCTTTGCCATGAAGGGCGACGAGGAGCGGATCCTGCAGGGCGGTTGCGAGGGATACATCAGCAAACCCATTTCCGTACCTCACTTTCTGGAAACTATTGCCCGCTACATTGGCCCGGCCTGATCGCGCAGCGCAGAGCCTGCCAAAGCCCGATCGGCCCGCCTGAAGCCGGATATTCCCGGAAGGCGAACTGGTTTTTCGGGGCCGCTTGTGACTGCACGCGTATTGATCGTCGATGATATCCCCACCAATGTGCGGCTGCTCGAAGCGCGGCTGACCGCGGAATATTATGCTGTCGTCACAGCCTCTTCGGGGCCGCAGGCGCTCGCCATCTGCGAGAGCCAGGACATCGATATCGTCCTGCTGGACGTGATGATGCCCGATATGGACGGCTTTGAGGTCTGCCAGCGGCTCAAGAGCAATCCGCGCACCCAGCATGTGCCGGTGCTGATGGTGACCGCGCTCGACCAGACGTCAGACCGGGTGCGCGGGCTCGAAGTGGGCGCCGACGACTTTCTGACCAAGCCGGTCGACGATGTGCAGCTGATGGCGCGCGTCAAAAGCCTCATCCGGCTCAAATCGCTGACCGACGAGCTGCGGGCACGGGCGATGACCGGCCAGCAGATCGCCATAGAAGACGCGCTGCGGGCGATGGATACCATCAATACGGCGGGCGGCGCGGTGCTGATCATCGATACCGATGGTCGCCATGCCGAACGCATCAAGAGTTATATCACGCCCGAACATGACGTGGATATCCTGACCAACCCCGCCGATGCGGTGTTCCAAGTCACTGGCAAGCAATACGAACTTGCGCTGGTGTCGATGGCACTGACCGATTTCGACCCGCTGCGCGTATGCA
Organism: uncultured Devosia sp.; assembly: GCA_963975335.1. GTDB lineage: Bacteria > Pseudomonadota > Alphaproteobacteria > Rhizobiales > Devosiaceae > Devosia. The sequence continues at coordinate 7,377 of CAXBHD010000078.1, forward strand.
GCCAGATGCGCACGCTCGAGCATACGCGCAATCTGCCGCTCATCCTGATCGCCGAGGATGCCGACAAGCCCAAAGTGGTGCGGGCGCTCGATCTGGGGGTGAATGACTTCATCTCAAGGCCGGTGGAGCGCCACGAGCTGGCGGCGCGGGTGCGCACGCAGATCAGGCGGCATCGCTATGCCATGGAACTGCGCCAAAGCGTCAACAATACCATGGCCCTGGCCGTGACCGACGACATGACCGGCCTCTACAACCGGCGCTATTTTGACCGCCATCTGGGGGTCATGCTGGGCAAGGCGCAGACGCTCAAGCGCGACATGGCGCTGATGATTCTGGATATCGATCACTTCAAGGCGGTCAATGACACGCATGGGCATGACATTGGCGATGCGGTGATCCGCGAGTTCGCTGCACGCTTGAAGAGAAACATCCGCGGCATTGATCTGGCTTGCAGATTCGGTGGCGAGGAATTCGTGGTACTGATGCCGGACACCGATATTCGGCAGGCCGAGGCCGTGGCGGAACGGGTGCGGCAGTCGATTTCGGACCGCGTGTTTGACGTGGGCGCGCCCCGGCCGCTGGTGGTGACGGTATCGGCCGGGGTGACGCTGAATGAAAGCCTGGTGGATTCGCCGGAATCGCTGATCAAGCGGGCCGATGTGGCGCTCTATCGGGCCAAGCGCGAGGGCCGCAATCGGGTGGTGTTCGACGCCGCCTGAGCGATCGGTACAATCGTCGCTATTAGGGTTATCTGTTATAATTAACAAAAGGTTGCCGGCCGCAAAGGCCCGGTTTTCCTTGTGTTTTGGCGGCTGCGGGGTAGGTTGCGTCCAACACCGACAGGCGGCCCAGACAGGACGCGGTCGATAGTTCCCTACGGCTCGTCTCAGGTCCGCCGCAACGCCTGAGCCCCGTAGGGCGGTTGGTCCGGACGCGGACAGAGTGGCCTCTTCGACATGCCGCTCCGGACCAGCCACACCACATTCGATCTCTCGCAACCTTTGCCCTAATCCGGTTAGCATCCGGCTCACCGCAAGCGTCACGCTTTGGCGCCCGGCTGCCAGGGGCCAGCCAGCAAAAAACCCCGCATCGATGATGCGGGGTTTTTCATGGGATCGTCGAACAGGCGCCAGATTACTTGATCTTGGCTTCCTTGAACTCGACATGCTTGCGCACTACGGGATCGTACTTGTTGTACGAGAGCTTTTCGGTCTGGGTGCGGGCGTTCTTTTTGGTGACGTAGAAAAAGCCAGTATCAGCTGTCGACACGAGCTTGATCTTGACGGAAGCAGCTTTGGCCATGTTGTAGTCCTTCACAAAGCAAATGGCGCCGCGGATTTCCCGGCGCCGGAATTTGGGCGCAACCTACGGATTTCCGCTCATAAGTCAAGCGCCGGCTGAGGAGATTGGCGCGATGGCGGCTTATCGGTGGTTTGCCGGACCGACCGGCAGGCATAGAGCCCTCGGACCAGGTCCGAGGGTGACGCGCGGCAGGTGCACAGGCAGGCAGTGGCCGATCAGTCGCGCTGGCCGGTGCCGAAGCCATACATGCCATTGGCCCATTGCAGGCCGACAATGGCGCCCTTGATGGAGGGCAGCATGGCCATGGGCAGGATCACCGCCAGGGGCACCATGGTGTAGAGATAGGTCAGCGGATTGACGTGCCAGACCATTTCCATATGCATCATGGCCAGGATCAGGATGTGGCCGACAATGGTGATGGCGATATAGGGCGGGAAGTCATCGGCGCGATGCAGGTCGAGCTGCTCGCCACAGGTATCGCAATGCTCGGCCACCTTGAGATAGGCGCGGAACATCTTGCCCTGACCACAATGGGGGCATTTGCACAGCGTCCCCCGCCACATTGCCTGGCCCACATTGCGCTGCTCGATTGCCTTTGCCTTGCCTTGCATCACTCTACCTCTTCTTGCGGCCCTTGGGCCCGTAGGACTTAGGTGGGCGCTTGTTGCCCCGGCGAACAGATGACGGATTGACGCGCTCCCCCTCCGACAGCAGCTCGAAGCGGAGAGCGCCGGCGACGCGGGCGGCTTCGAGTAGCCGCACCGTCACGCGATCGCCCAAGGTGAACTTCTCGCCGCTGCGGTCGCCGATCATGGACTGGCGTTCCTCGACATAGCGGTAGAAGTCCTGGCCGAGGCTGGAGGCCGGGATGAAGCCGTCGGCGCCGGTGTCGAGCAGGCGCACGAAGAGACCCGAGCGGGTGACGCCGGCAATGCGGCCTTCGAAGCGGGCGCCGATCTTGGTGGCGAGGAACTGGGCCAGGAGGCGATCGGCGGTTTCGCGCTCGGCCCGCATGGCGCGGCGCTCGGTGGCCGAAATGTGCTGGGCGATGCCGGGCAGGTGCAGCAGCTCGGTTTCGCTGAGGCCATCATCGCCCAGGCCAAGCGCCTTGATCAGCGCGCGATGGACGATGAGATCGGCATAGCGGCGGATGGGCGAGGTGAAGTGGGCATAGCGGTCGAGATTGAGACCGAAATGGCCGTAATTGTCGGCATTGTATTCGGCCTGGGCCTGGCTGCGCAGCACCATTTCGCTGACCTGCTCGACATTGCCGGCCTTGCGCGACTGGGCCAGGATGCCGTTGAAATCGCTGGCGCGGACGCTGTCGGATTTCTTGATGGCGATATCGAGCGAGCCGAGGAAATCGCGCAAGGCCTGCAGCTTTTCCGAGCTGGGCTCATCATGCACGCGGTAGAGCAGGACAGATTTCTTCTGCTCGAGCGTTTCGGCGGCCGCGACATTGGCGGCGATCATCATTTCCTCGATCAGGCGATGGGCTTCGAGGCGGTCGGGGATGTGAATGTCGCGCACCATGCCCTTGTCATCGAGCAGGATCTTGCGCTCGGGCAGATCGAGCGCCAGCGGGCCGCGATGGTCGCGGGCCGTGGCCATGGCATCATAGGCGGCGTAGAGAGGGCGCAGGATGGGGTCGAGCAGCGGCCCGGTCTGGTCGTCCGCCTTGCCGTCAATGGCCGCCTGCGCCTGCTGGTAGGAGAGTTTGGCAGCCGAACGCATCAGGATGCGATGGAAGCTGTGGCTGCGCTTTCTGCCATCGGCGCCGATGATCATGCGCACGGCCAGAGCGGCGCGGGGCACGCCCTGCTTGAGCGAGCACAATTCGTTGGAAATGCGCTCGGGCAGCATGGGGACGACGCGATCGGGGAAATAGACCGAATTGCCGCGGGTATAGGCTTCGCGGTCGAGCGCCGTGCCCGGGCGGACATAGGCGGCGACGTCGGCAATGGCGACAATGACGATATGGCCGCCTTGATTGGCCGGGTCCTTGTCAGGCTCGGCATAAACGGCGTCGTCATGATCCTTGGCATCGAAGGGATCGATGGTGATCAGCGGCACGTCGCGCCAGTCCTCGCGGCCCTTGAGGCCGATCTCGCTGGCCTCCTCTGCCTCGCGCAGCACCGAAGCGGGGAAGCGATAGGGAATTTCGAGATTGTGGATGGCGATGAGGCTGACGGCGCCCTCGGACATGGGATTGCCGATGACGGCGACCACCTTGGCGCGGGGGATCATCAGACGGCCGGACAGCTTGACCTCGACCTCGACGAGATCGCCGTCGCCGGCATCAAGCAGATCGCCCAGGGGAATGCGCATTTCCTTCTGCTTGCGATCGACCGGAATGAGCCGGGCGCCGTCATCGTCCATGCGGACAATGCCGATCTGGCCGCGGCGCGGCTTGTCGAGGATCTTCATCGCCTTGGCGGTATAGACCGGGATTTCGGCATCCCCGGCATCGATGCGGGCAAGGATACGATCGCCCGGGGCCGGCGCAACGCGGGCATCGCGGCCCGAGAGCACGGTGACGCGGGGCTTTTCGCCTTCCTCGTCATTCCACTGGGCGGGGTAGGCATGCATGTCTTCGGGATCGGCATCGGCGGGGATGTCGAGCACGGTGACATGGGGCAGGGCGGCCGTGCGGCGCAGCGCCTTGCGGGTGCGGGTGATGACACCCTCGCCCTCGAGCTCGGCCAGCATGGCCTTGAAGGGGCGGCGCATGTCGCCGCGAATGCCGAATACCTTGGCCAGATCGCGCTTGCCCTTGATATCGGTCTGTTCGGCCAGGGCCGCCAGCAATTGCTCGCGACTGGGCAGGGCATCGGCGCGCGGCGCCGTGGCGCGGCGGGGACCGGAGAGGTTTTTGGGTTTTGTGGGTTTTTTGACTGTCATGTTGCAAGACATGTAGGTGATGGCGGCCATTTTGCCAAATGCCGCACGGCCTCACATTGCCGGCATGGCGGTCCGCATCGTCAAAGCCGGTCGCAAGCGCGCGTGCTTCGTGCTGCTATCGGCGCAACAGAAAGCGATTCCCAGCAATGACCATTCCTTTTTTTGACGGCCACAACGATACCCTGCTCAAGCTGCTCGAGGCCGAGGGGGACAGGACGGGACTGTTCATCGAGGGCATGGACAAGGCCGATATCGACCTGCCGCGCGCCCGGGCGGCCGGCATGGCGGGCGGGTTCTTCGCGATGTTTCCGCCGCCGCTCAAGGGCAATCTGGGCGCCGTGGTGGCGGGGGCGAGCACGGCCAAGGGCGAATTGCCCGCCGAGCTGGGGCTGGCGGATGCGCAGGCCTCGACGCTGGGCATGATGGCCATTGCCCATCGCCTGGCGCGGGCCGGCGGCCTGGCAATCTGCCGGAATGCAGCAGAGATCCGCGCGGCGGGCGAAAGCGGCACGCTGGCGGCGGTGCTGCATATCGAGGGGGCCGAGGCCGTGGACACCGATTTTGACGCGCTGGAGGTGCTCTATGCCGCCGGATTGCGCTCGCTCGGGCTGGTCTGGAGCCGGGCCAATGCCTTTGCGACGGGCGTGCCGTTCCGCTTTCCCTCCGATGCCGAGATCGGGCCGGGGCTGAGCGATGCCGGCAAGGCCCTGGTCAAGCTATGCAATGCGCGCGGGATCATGCTCGATCTCAGCCATCTCAATGCCGCCGGCTTCCGCGACGTGGCGGGGTTGAGCGACAAGCCGCTGGTGGCGACCCATTCCAATGTGCATGA
>CAXBHD010000079.1:0-12381 GCA_963975335.1 uncultured Devosia sp.
CAACTACGCTCGTTAATCGAGCCTGCCGACACTAGACTTGAGATGAAGGCGTCCACTTGGGCGCCTTTTGTCTGTCTGCGGGTCTTTCGATCTTACCGCCGCGGCGCCGGCCAGGTCGGGGTTGGCGCCTACCGGATCAGGTCCGCCGCCTTGGCGGCCAGGGCCGCGAGCAGATCGTCGGGCGCCATGCGGATCTGCAGCCCGCGTTGCCCGCCATTGACGAAGACCGCCTCTTCCAGCGTCGCCAGTTCCTCCATGGCCGTCGGCACCGGCCTTTTCTGGCCGAAGGGGCTGATGCCACCCACCTTGTAGCCGGTCAACCGCTCGGCATCGGCCGGCTTCATCATCTGCGCCGCCTTGCCGCCAAAGGCCGCTGCCAGCTTTTTCATGTTCACCTCGGCGTCCGAGGGCACCACGACGCAGACCGGTCTGCCATCGACCTCGGCCATCAGCGTCTTGAGCACGATGGCGGGTGATACGCCCATGGCCTCGGCCGCCTGCAGCCCGACGCGGTCGGCATCGGGATCATAGTCATAGGTGGCGGTGACAAAGGCAAAGCCGGCTTTGCTCAGGGCCAGCGTGGCGGGCGTGGTCTTGGACATGGCTGCAGTTTTAGTGCAGGCGTCGGCGAAGGCAAGATGCCTGTTGCTCGCCTCTCCACCACGCTGCGCATGGTCCCCCTCTCCCGTGAACGGGAGAGGAAGTCACCCGAGCCCCGGTGATCGCTAGAAGATCGCCTTTTCGCGCGCCACGATCTCGCTGAGGAATTCGGCCACCAGCGCCACGCGGCGGATGGCGCGCAGGTCTTCATGCACCACCGTCCAGTAGCTGCGGGTGAGGCTATGGCCGGGCAGGACCGGCACCAGATCGGGATCACGCCGGGCCATGAAGGCGTGCAGGATGCCGATGCCGGCCCCGGCACGAACCGCCTCGGTCTGGCCCATGGCCGAGGAAATGGCCAGCGAGGAGCGCCAGCCCTTGAGGAATTCGGCGGTATAGTCGAGCGAGGCGGTAAAGATCAGGTCCTCGACATAGCCGACCAGGCGGTGCCCGGCCAGGGCGGCCAGATCGGCGGGCATGCCCTGGGCGTCGAGATAGGCTGGCGCCGCGTAAAGGCCCAGCCGGTAATCGGTCAGCTTGCGCGCCACCAGCCGGCCCTCGCGCGGTCGCTCCAGCGTCACGGCGATATCGGCCTCGCGCCGCGACAGCGAGAAGGCGCGCGGCACCGGAACGAGTTCGACGCGCAGACCGGGATGGCGCGCGGTGAGCTCGCCCAGGCGCGGCGCGAGAAAGGCGACGCCGAACCCGTCCGGGGCGCCGACGCGCACCGTGCCGTCAAGCCGGCTATCGGCACCCGCGCTCTGGCTGGCCGCCAGCATGGCGCTTTCCATGGCCTCGGCATGGACGAGAAAGCGCTCGCCCGCGCCCGAAAGGTCCGAGCCGTTGGTCCTGCGGGTAAAGAGCGTGCTGCCCAGCGCCGCCTCGAGACTGCTGAGGCGGCGGGCCACGGTGGCGTGGTTGAGGCCCAAGGCCCTGGCCGCCCCCAGAATCTGGCCATTGCGCGCCACTGCCAGAAAGATGCGCACGTCGTCCCAGTTCATCTGCACTACAATTCCTGCACAACCGATGCCAGATCTATCGCGTTGCGATGCGCAAACTGTAGCGCCAAGAGTGATCCCCAACAAGGGAGAGCGTCATGCGCACCATCGGCCACTTCATCAACGGCGTCGAAACCTCCGGCAACAGCGCCGAATTCCAGGACGTGTTCAACCCCGCCACCGGCGAGGTGCAGGCGCGCGTGGCCCTGGCCACGGCAGCCGACCTGGATGCTGCAGTGGCGGCGGCGGCGGCAGCCCAGCCGGCCTGGGCGGCGACCAATCCGCAGCGCCGGGCCCGCGTCTTCTTCAACTTCGTGGCGCTGATCAATCGCGACATGCAGGCCCTGGCCGAACTGCTGAGCGCCGAGCATGGCAAGACGGTGGAGGATGCCAAGGGCGATATCCTGCGTGGCCTCGAAGTGGCCGAATTTGCCGCCGGGGCACCCCATCTGCTCAAGGGCGAATTCACCGACGGGGCCGGGCCGGGCATCGACATGTATTCCATGCGCCAGCCGGTCGGCATCGGCGCCGGCATCACCCCGTTCAACTTCCCGGCCATGATCCCGCTCTGGATGCTCTCGCCGGCCATTGCCGCCGGCAATGCCTTCATCCTCAAGCCCTCCGAACGCGATCCCTCGGTGCCGGTCAGGCTGGCCGAACTGGCCATCGAGGCCGGCCTGCCCAGGGGTATTCTCAATGTGGTGCAGGGCGGTAAGGCCGTGGTCGACGGCATCCTGCAGCATGACCAGATCGGCGCGGTGAGCTTTGTCGGCTCGACCCCGATCGCCCGCTATGTCTACGCAAAAGCGGCGGCCCAGGCCTTTGGCGGCGCCAAGAACCACATGGTCATCATGCCCGATGCCGATATGGACAAGGCCGCCGATGCCCTGATGGGCGCTGGCTATGGCTCGGCCGGTGAACGCTGCATGGCGGTATCGGTCGCCGTGCCGGTAGGCGACGAGACGGCCGATCGCATCATTGCCGCGCTCAAGCCGCGCCTCGAGGCGCTGAAAGTCGGCCCGGCCAGTGACCCAGCCAGCGAAATGGGGCCGGTGATCACCAAGGCCAGCCAGGACCGCATCGCCGCCCTGGTCGAGTCCGGCATCGCCCAGGGCGCGACCCTGGCGGTCGACGGCCGCGGCTTTACCCTCCAGGGCTACGAAAACGGCTATTTTGTCGGGCCGAGCCTGTTCGACCACGTCACGCCCGACATGGATATCTACAAGGAAGAGATTTTCGGGCCGGTGCTCAGCGTCGTGCGGGCCGGGACCTATGAGCAGGCGCTCACGCTCACCATGAACAATCCCTATGGCAATGGCACCGCCATCTTCACCCGCGATGGCGACGCGGCGCGCGACTTTGCCGCCCGGGTCAATGTCGGCATGGTGGGCATCAACGTGCCGGTGCCGGTGCCGCTGGCCTATCACAGCTTTGGCGGCTGGAAGGCCAGCGCCTTTGGCGATCTCAATCAGCACGGCACCGACGCCATCCGTTTCTGGACCCGCACCAAGACGGTGACCGCCCGCTGGCCGAGCGGCATCAAGGACGGGGCGGAATTCCAGATGCCCACGATGAAGTAGGGAAGAAGGCCACGAGAGCTGTGCTCGAGTGGCTGCGGCTCATGCCCCGACGCGGAGGTCATTCTTTGGGCACCTTCTCCCTCAAGGGGAGAAGGGTGATGACTACGGATTCGGCGCCAAGACAAAAAGAGGCCCGGTGATTGCTCACCGGGCCTTTTCGCTCGGGAGGAGCGTTGGAAAGCTAGACGATGCCGCCCGAGCCGCCTTCGACGGCGGGGCGGATGTCGGCGACCTTCTGGCGATAGCCCGATGCCCGATAGGTGCCGAGCAGGTCGATGGCGCCGCCCTGTTCATAGCGGGCCATGGCCAGGATCGGCTCGACATCGGTGCGATAGGCCAGGCGCAAAGCCTGGGTGGCGGCCAGGGCATCATTGCCCTGCTGCGCCGCCGCAAGGGCAGGGCGGTCGACCAGCAGGGCCTGGGCATAGGCGCGCTGCACATCCGAGGCCGACAGCATCAGCGACTCGATGGGGTCGGTGACATTGTGGCTCTGGTCGAGCATATGGGCGGGATGGAAATCGGCCTGCTTGCCTTCGATATCGACCAGTTCGTTGAAGACGAGGAACAGGCGATAGGGATCGATGGCGCCGGCATCGAGGTCATCGTCGCCATATTTGCTGTCATTGAAATGGAAGCCGCCAAGCTTGCCGAACTGGGCCAGCCGGGAGACGATCATCTCGATATTGACGTTGGGCGCATGGTGGCCGAGATCGACCAGGCAGAAGGCCTTGTCGCCCAGTTCCTTGGCGATGAGGTAATTGGTGCCCCAATCCTGCACGACGGTGGAATAGAAGGCCGGCTCATACATCTTGTGTTCGGTATAGACGCGCCAGTCATCGGGCAAAGCGGCATAGACCGCCTTCATCGAGTCGAGGTAATGGCCGAACTGATCGGCGAAATTGACCTGGCCGGGAAAGTTCGAGCCATCGCCGATCCAGACGGTGAGAGCCTTTGAGCCCAGCGTCTGGCCGATCTCGATGCATTCGATATTATGCTCGATGGCCTGATTGCGGGTGCCCTTGTCGGCATGGCTGAGCGAGCCGAACTTGTAGCTCTGCAGCTGGCCGCGGGCATCCGAAAAGGTATTGGAATTCATCGCGTCAAAGCCGAGATTGAACCGGCTGGCCGCCTGCTTGAGGCGGTTGGGATCGGCTTTGTCCCAGGGGATATGCAGCGAGACGGTCTTGGTCGCCTGGGTCAGCTGGGCGATGACGGCGCAATCCTCGATCTTGTCGAAAATGTCGCGCGGCTCGCCCAGGCCGGGAAAGCGGGCAAAGCGGGTGCCGCCCGTGCCCACGCCCCAGGAGGGCACGGCCACGGAAAAAGCCGCGACCTTGTCCTTGATAGCGTCGATGGCAATGCCGCGCCGGTCGAGGCGCTCGCCCAGCGTGTCGTAATCGACATTGAGATCGGCAATCCGCCTGGCATTCTCGGCGTCGACGGTGGATGCGTCGATGATATGTTCGGTCATCGTCTGATCCTTAGCGCGTGAATGACTGGGCATTGCCCGCGTCGACATTGAGGATATTGCCGGTCGACTTGGCCGAGGCATCCGAGGCGAAGAAATAGATGGCTTCGGCAATGTCCTCGGGGAAGACCGAGCGCTTGAGCAGCGACCGCTCGCGATACATTTCCTCAAGGCCATCCTTGTCGGTCTTGTAGGTCGAGGCGCGCTGTTCCAGCCATTCGCCGGCCCAGATCTTGGAGCCGCGCAGCACCGCATCGGGATTGACCACATTGACGCGGATCTGCTCGCCGGCGCCTTCAAGCGCCAGGCACCGGGCCAGGTGGATTTCGGCGGCCTTGGCGGTGCAATAGGCCGAGGCATTGGGCGAGGCGGCCAGACCATTCTTGGAGGCGACAAAAACGACATTGCCGCCGATCTTCTGCGCCCGGAACAGGCGGAAGGCCTCGCGGGAGACAAGGAAGTAGCCCGTGGACAGGATATCCATGTTCTTGTTCCACAGCGCCAGCGTCGTTTCCTCGATCGGGGCCGAGGAGGCAAGGCCGGCATTGGACACCAGAATATCGAGGCCGCCGAACTCGACCACCGCATGGGCAAAGCCGGCAATCACGGCGTCTTCGCTGGTGACATTGACGATGACGGGGCGGACGAAATCCTTGCCGAAAGCGCCGGCGAGCTCGTCATTGGCCGCGGCCAAAGCCGCCTCGTCAATATCGGCCAGGACCACGCAGGCACCTTCGCGCAGCAGCCGCACGGCCGTGGCCTTGCCAATGCCGCCGGCGCCGCCGGTGACCAAGGCGATCTGCCCGGCCAGCGATTTGGGCTTGGGCATGCGGGCCAGCTTGGCCTCTTCGAGCAGCCAATATTCGATGTCGAAGGCCTCCTGCTCGGGCAGGCCGACATAGGTGGAGACGGTCGAGGCGCCGCGCATCACATTGATGGCGTTGACATAGAACTCGCCGGAAATGCGGGCGGTGGCCTTGTCCTTGGCAAAGGTGAACATGCCCACGCCCGGCATCAGATAGACCACGGCATTGGGATCGCGCACGGCGGGCGAATTGTCGTGTTTGCAGCGGTCGTAATAGGCCTGGTAGTCGACGCGATAGGCGGCGATGTCATCGGGGATTTTGGTCAGGACCGCGTCGATGTCCGGATTGGCCGGATCGAAATCGATCACCAGCGGGCGGATCTTGGTGCGCAGGAAATGGTCCGGGCAGGACGTGCCCAGGGCCGCCAGCGGGCGCAGCGCATTGGAATTGACGAATTCGAGCACAGCCGGGCTGTCATCGAAATGGCCCAGCTTGTGGCTGTCGGCCGAAATGAGGCCGCGGATCTTGGGCATCAGCCTGGCAGCAATGGCGCGGCGCTCGTCGGCGGGCAGGGCGGTGACGGCGGCGCCACCGAAAATGGTCTTGCCCTCGGTCTGCTGCTCGAACCATTCGATGGCCTGGTTGATGACGGCAATCGTCGTCTCGTAGCATTCCTTGGGGCTGTCGCCCCAGGTGAACAGGCCATGGCTCTCAAGGATCAGGCCCTTGGCATTGGGGTTTTCCTCGCAGAACTTGCCCAGCCACAGGCCGAGCTCGAAGCCCGGCTTCTTCCAGGGCAGCCAGCCAATGCTGTCGCCGAAAATCTGCTGGGTCAGTTCCTTGGAATTGACCGACGCGGCAATGGCGATGATGGCGTCGGGATGCATGTGGTCCACATAGGGGTGGTTCACATAGGCATGCAGCGGCGTATCGATCGAGGCGGCGCGTGGATTGAGGTTGAAGGTGGCATGGGGCAGATAGCCCACCATCTCGTCTTCAAATTCCACGCCGCGATAAAGGCCCTTCAGGGCGCGCAGCTTGTCCATATAGAGCGTCGAGAAACCGTCGAGCTTGATCGAGGCGCTGTCGCCGCCCGAGCCCTTGACCCAGAGCACTTCGACATCCTGACCGGTCAGCGGATCCTTCTGCCAGATCTTGGAGGAGGTATTGCCGCCGCCATAATTGGTGACGCGCTTGTCGCTGCCCAGCAGATTGGAGCGGTAAACCAAGCGTTCCGGCTCGCTCATGGCGGCGGCCTTGGCGTCATCCCAGAGGTTGGCGAGGCGCTTGGGCGCGGAAGTGGACATGAGACTCCTCCCAGAGAGTGGCTGTTGATCAGGATTGCCCGGACATGCCCACGATCATGCGGCACTGTCAATCAGAAACAATCATTCTCGATCATATCCGGCTAACATGTTTCGAAGTTGACGGTTTGATGATTGACAGTGATCAGATTGGATGGGAAGTATGCGCCAGGAGGATAGCTGCCTTGCATGAAACTGAACGCCACCGCGTCATCATCGCCGCCGTGCAGACCCGCTCCGTCGTGACGGTGGCCGATATCTGCGAGGTGACCGGCTCGTCCGAAGCAACGATCCGGCGCGATATTGCGGCGCTCGACCTGCGCGGCGAGGTGCGACGGGTGCGCGGCGGCGCCGAGGCGATCAACCCACCCGAGCAGACGGCGCTGATGGGGCGGCCCTTCTCGGTCAACCAGACCATCAATATCGAGCAGAAGCGCGCCATTGCCCGGGCCGCGGCCGAACTCTGCCAGGATGGCGAACCCATCATCATCAATGGCGGCACCACCACCTATCAGATGGTGCATTTCCTGACCGGGCGTCGGCTGAGCGTCTTCACCAACAGCTTCGCCATTGCCGAATATCTCATCCACAATTCGCGCAACTCGGTCGTCATCCCGGGCGGCACGGTCTATCGCGAGCAAAATGTCATCCTCTCGCCCTTTGGCGGCGTGGTGGCCAGCCATTTTTACGCCAAGCGCATGTTCATCGGCTGCCAGGGCATTGGCGCGCACGGATTGATGGAGGCCGACCCCATGGTCGTCCAGTCCGAGCTCGGCCTGATCGGCCAGGCCGACGAACTGATCGTGCTGGCGGATTCATCCAAGTTTTCGGGGAGATCGAGCCTCATCCTGTGTGGGCTCGACCGGATCGCTGCTGTCATCACCGATAGCGGCATAAGCGACGACGACCGCCAAATGCTGGAAACGGCAGGGGTGCGGCTCATCGTGGCGGACACCACTGCTCAGGCTGACCGGCAAGCCGGCACCGCCTGAGACAACAAGACGAAAGCATCCCAGGGAGGGAATACCGAATGAAATTCTTGAAAATTCTCGCGGCCACCACTGCCGTCGCCGCATTGCTGGCCAGCCCGGCCTTTGCCCAGACCCGCATCGCTTTGGTGGTGAAGTCGCTCGGCAATGGCTTCTTCGACGCCGCCAACAAGGGCGCCCAGGAAGCGGCCGCCGAACTGGGTGACGTCGAAGTCATCTATACCGGCCCGACCGCGGCCACGGCCGAAGCCCAGATCGAAGTGATCAATGCGCTGATCGCCCAGCAGGTCGATGCCATCGCCATCTCCGCCAATGACCCCGATGCCCTGGTGCCGGCCCTGCAAAAGGCCATGGAGCGCGGCATCAAGGTGATTTCCTGGGATAGCGGCGTCGCCCCCGAAGGCCGCCAGCTGCACCTCAACCCCTCGGAAACCAATCTGATCGGCGAAACCATCATCAAGCTGGCCGCCGACTACCTGCCCGAGGGTGGCGATGTGGCCATCCTGTCAGCCGCTTCCACCGCCACCAACCAGAATGCCTGGATCGAGGCGGCCAAGGCCGCTTTGCCGGAAAAGTTCGCCAATATCAACCTGGTCGCCGTGGTCTATGGCGACGATGACTCGGTCAAGTCGACCGACGAAGCCAAGGGCCTGATCGCCACCTATCCCGACCTCAAAGCCATCATTGCCCCCACCACGGTGGGCGTCGTGGCGGCAGCCCAGGTGGTGACCGACCAGAACCTGATCGGCAAGATCAATGTCACCGGCCTGGCTTTGCCCAGCGAGTTCAAGCAGTTCATCGACAATGGCGCGAGCCAGGCCGTGGCTTTGTGGAACCCGATCGACCTGGGCTATTCGGCCGTGATGCTGGCCAATGACCTGGTCGAGGGCGCCGAAGCCGGCCCCGGCGCGACCCTGTCCATGGGCCGCATGGGCGAGCTGACGCTGGACGATACCAGCGCGGGCGCCATGGCGGCTCCCTTCACCTTCGACAAGTCCAATATCGAAGAATTCTCTAAGATTTACTAGGACCAAACCCACCTCTCCCCTGAGGGGAGAGGTCGACCTGCAAGGTCGGGTGAGGGGTTAAGCGGGGAGGGCAAACGATGCTCTCGCCAGACTCTGAACCCCTCACCCTAACCCTCTCCCCTCAGGGGAGAGGGGACCGACCCTGTTCCCGGCTTGGTCTGTAGCCTGGCCCGTCCCTCCTGGAGGGGCCTCCTTCTCCTAGAAACCCGACCCATGACCGACCCCATCCTGACGCTGAGCGGCATTACCAAGAGTTTCCCCGGTGTAAAAGCCCTCAATGACGTGTCGCTCGAGCTCTATGCCGGGCAGGTCACCGCGCTGATCGGCGAAAACGGCGCGGGCAAGTCGACTCTGGTCAAGACGCTGACCGGCATCTACCAGCCGGACGCCGGCGAGATCCGGGTGGGTGGCAAGGTCGTCACCCTGCCCACCGCCCATTCGGCGTCGGCCGCCGGCATTACCGCCATCCATCAGGAAACCGTGCTGTTCGATGAGCTGACGGTGGCCGAGAACATCTATCTCGGCCACGCGCCGCGCAATCGCTTCGGCCTGATCGACTGGCGCAAGATGCGGGCCGAAGCGCGCGCAACGCTCGACGCCATGGCGGCCGGCATCGATCCCGATATCAAGCTCAAGGAACTGGGCATTGCCAAAAAGCACCTGGTGGCCGTGGCAAGGGCGCTTTCCATCGATGCCAGCGTGGTCATCATGGACGAGCCGACCGCCGCGCTCAGCCAGAAGGAAATCGAGGAGCTCTATGTGCTCATCGAGCTGCTCAAGGAAGATGGCAAGGCGATCCTGTTCATCTCGCACAAGTTCGACGAGATCTACCGCATTGCCGACCGCTACACGGTGTTTCGCGACGGCGAGCAGGTCGGTAAGGGGCTGATCAGGGATACCGGCCAGAGTGCGATCGTGCAGATGATGGTTGGCCGGCCGGTGGAGGGGATTTTCCCGGCCCGTAATGCCGAGATCGGCGACGTGGTGCTCGAGGCCAAGGGCCTGAGCCACCCGACCGAATTCGACGATATTTCCTTTGCCGTCCGCAAGGGCGAGATTCTGGGCTTTTATGGCCTGGTGGGGGCCGGGCGCAGCGAGGTCATGCAGGCCGTGTTCGGCCTGACCCAGCCCAGCGCCGGCACGATTGTGCTCGATGGCCGCACCATAACGCCGCGCTCGCCCGCCGATGCCGTCGAGGCCGGCATCGTCTATGTGCCCGAGGAGCGCGGCAAACAGGGCGTCATTACCGGCGAACCCATTTTCAAGAATGTCTCGCTGCCCTCTTTGGGCAAGACCAGCAAATCGGGCTTTCTGCGCCTGGCCGAAGAGTTCGCCCTGGCGCGCACCTATACCGAGCGGCTCGACCTGCGTGCCGCCTCGCTCAGCCAGAATGTCTCGACCCTGTCGGGCGGCAACCAGCAGAAGGTGGTGATCGCCAAATGGCTGGCGACCGAGCCCAAGGTGATCATTCTGGATGAACCCACCAAGGGCATTGATATCGGCTCCAAGGCGGCGGTGCATGACTTCATGGCCGAGCTGGTGGAACAGGGGCTCAGCGTCATCATGGTCTCCTCCGAACTGCCCGAAGTGCTCGGCATGAGCGACCGCATCGTCGTCATGCGCGAGGGCCGCATGGTCGAGACCGTGGACAACAAGGGGCTCAAGCCGGAGACGCTGGTGCGCCTGGCCGCGGGCATCAGCGAGGAGCAGGCCGCATGAACCGGCTGATGAAACACCGCGAAATCTGGCTGGCGCTGGCCATCATCCTGGTCATCGTGCTGGTGACGCTGCGCTTTTCGCGCTTTGCCCAGCCGGCCAATCTGCTGACCATTTTCAATGATACCTCCATCCTGATCATGCTGGCTTTGGGGCAGATGGCGGTGATCCTGACCCGCTCGATCGACCTGTCCATGGCCTCCAACCTGGCGCTGACCGGCATGATCGTGGCCATGCTCAATGCCGCCTTTCCCGGCGTGCCGATCCCGCTGCTGCTCGGCCTCAGCGTTGTCATCGGCGCGGGACTGGGCGCCTTCAACGGCCTGCTGGTGTGGAAGCTCAATATTCCGCCCATCGTGGTGACGCTGGGCACGCTGACCATTTTCCGCGGCCTGGTCTTTGTCATTTCCGGCGGTGCCTGGGTCAATGCCGCCCAGATGAGCCCCGATTTCATCGCCTTGCAGCGCGGCGTCTTCCTGGGCCTGCCGGTGCTGAGCTGGTTCGCCATCGTGGTGGCTGCCCTGTTCTATGTGCTGATGACGCGCACGCCGCTGGGGCGCTCGCTCTACGCCATCGGCGTCAATCCAACGGCCTCGGTCTATACCGGCATCAATGTCGGCAGGACCAAGTTCTATGCCTTTGTCATTGCCGGCGCCGTGGCGGGGCTATGCGGCTATCTCTGGATCTCGCGCTATGTCATCGCCTCGACCGAGGTGGCCAGCGGCTATGAGCTGACCATCATTGCCGCCTGCGTCATCGGCGGCGTCTCGATTGCCGGCGGCATTGGCAGCGTGGCCGGCGTGCTGCTGGGGGCGCTGTTCCTCGGTGTTATCAATAATGCTTTGCCGGTGATCAATATCAGCCCCTTCTGGCAGATGGCGATTTCGGGCGCGGCAATCCTGCTGGCCGTGGTGCTCAATGCCCGCGGCGCAGCCAGCAAGGGGCGGATCATTCTCAAGAAGGCGGAAGCGGTATGATGGATTTGAGCGCGTCATACCCCCACCCTCATTCCCTCCCCACAAGGGGGAGGGAAGCCTGTTCAGTGGCTCCCTTTTTGCCGAGCAAGACCTATGCTTTAGTTGGGCAGAGGAGGCGCAGCCGGCGTCTCCCTCCCCCTTGTGGGGAGGGACCAAGGGTGGGGGTCTGGTTGGGCATTGAGCGGGCAAGACAATTGCGCAAGCGCATGCCGGCGCCCGAGGCGAAACTCTGGAATGCCTTGCGTGAACTCCGCCCGCTAGGCTTCCATTTCCGGCGCCAGGTGCCGCTTGGGCCCTATTATGCGGACTTTGCCTGCCACGGGCGCCGGCTGGTCGTCGAGGTCGATGGCGATCTGCACGGTACCGATGCGGCCATCAGATATGACCGCCGTCGCGATGCCTTCATCAATGGGGAAGGCTACCGGGTGCTGCGGGTAAGCAATGGTGACGTCATGCGCAACCTCGACGGCGTCATGACCACTATTCTTGCCGTTCTGGACCCATCCCCACCCTCATTCCCTCCCCACAAGGGGGAGGGATGCTTATTCGGCGGTTCGGGAGAGACCACGCCATGACCGATACATCCCTGCATCGTCAGCTGCCCGATCGCCTCGATAATCCGCTCAAATCCGCCGTGCTGAGCTGGGAGAGCCTGCTGGTGCTGGTGGCGGTGGCGATCTTTATCGCCAATGCCTTTGCCTCGCCCTATTTCCTCAATGCCTGGAGCCTCTCGGACCTCACCTTCAACTTCACCGAAAAGGCGCTGATCGCGCTGGCCATGGCGCTGCTGATCATTTCGGGCGAGATCGACCTGTCGGTGGCCGCGATCATTTCGCTGGCCTCGACGCTGATGGGCCTGGCGCTGCAATATGGCGCCGACACGCCGGTGCTGATCGCCATCGGCGTGGGCGCCGG
>CAXBHD010000080.1:0-12276 GCA_963975335.1 uncultured Devosia sp.
AGCCGGCTGGACGCGGTCAACTTCATCAGCCATGGCATTACCAAGTCCGGCCCGAGCGAAGAGCGCAAGGTGCATGGCGTCGAGGATGGCGAGAGCCATGCCGAAGGCGGTGCCGAGGCCAAGAAGAGCTCGGCTCTGGCCGATTTCGCCGTCAACCTCAACGAGAAGGCCCGTGCCGGCAAGATCGACCCGCTGATCGGGCGCGATGCCGAACTGCGCCGCACCATCCAGGTGCTGTGCCGCCGCTCCAAGAACAATCCGCTCTATGTCGGCGATGCCGGCGTCGGCAAGACCGCCATTGCCGAGGGTCTGGCGCGCAAGATCATCGAGGGCGATGTGCCCGAAGTGCTGCGTGAAGCGGTGATCTATTCGCTCGATATGGGCTCGCTGCTGGCCGGCACCCGCTATCGCGGCGATTTCGAGGAACGGCTCAAGGCGGTGATGAAGGAGCTCGAAAAGCTCCCCAATTCCGTGCTGTTCATCGACGAGATCCACACCATGATCGGGGCCGGCGCCACTTCGGGCGGGGCGCTCGATGCGTCCAACCTGCTCAAGCCCGCTCTGGCAAGCGGCGCGATCCGCTGCATCGGCTCGACCACCTACAAGGAATATCGCCAGTTCTTCGAAAAGGACCGGGCTTTGGTCCGGCGCTTCCAGAAGATCGACGTCAATGAGCCGACGATTCCGGATGCCATCGAGATCGTCAAAGGCCTGCGCCCCTATTTCGAAGAGTTCCACAAGATCAAGTATACCGATGAGGCCCTCAAGGCCGCCGTCGAGCTGAGCGCGCGCTATATCAATGACCGCAAGCTGCCCGACAAGGCGATCGACGTGCTCGACGAAACCGGCGCCAGCCAGATGCTGCTGACCCCGGACAAGCGCAAGAAGGTCATCGATGTCGAGGATATCGAGGCAACGATCGCCACCATTGCGCGCATACCGCCAAAATCGGTCTCCAAGTCCGATGCCGAAATGCTGGGCAGCCTCGAGACCAACCTCAAGACGGTGGTATTCGGGCAGGATGCGGCCATCACTGCTCTGTCCTCGGCCATCAAGCTGGCCCGGGCCGGGCTGCGCGAACCGGAAAAGCCGATCGGCTCCTACCTCTTTACCGGGCCGACCGGCGTGGGCAAGACGGAAGCGGCCAAGCAGCTCGCCGATACGCTGGGCGTGGAACTGCTGCGCTTCGACATGTCCGAATATATGGAGCGTCACACGGTCAGCCGGCTGATCGGCGCCCCGCCGGGCTATGTCGGCTTCGACCAGGGCGGTCTGCTGACCGATGGCGTCGACCAGAACCCGCATTGCGTGGTGCTGCTGGATGAAATCGAAAAGGCCCATCCCGATCTCTACAACATCCTGTTGCAGGTGATGGACCATGGCAAGCTAACCGATCACACCGGCAAGTCGGTGGATTTCCGCAATGTCATCCTCATCATGACGTCCAATGTGGGCGCCATGGAGCTGGCCAAGAGCCCGATCGGCTTCGGGCGCAAGCGCGAGCAGGGCGACGACGAAGAGGCGATCAACCGCCTGTTCAGCCCGGAATTCCGCAACCGGCTCGACGCAATCATCTCCTTTGCGCCACTGCCGCGCGAAGTGGTGCGTCGCGTGGTCGAGAAGTTCGTGCTGCAGCTTGAGGGCCAGCTGGCCGAGCGCAATGTCACCATTGTGCTGCAGCCCGAGGCGGCCGACTGGCTGGCCGAACGCGGCTATGACGAGCGCATGGGCGCGCGGCCCCTGGGTCGGGTGATCCAGGAGCACATCAAGAAGCCGCTGGCCGAAGAGGTGCTGTTCGGCGAATTGGTCAATGGCGGCACGGTCACCGTGGCCGTTGTCGGCGAGGGCAAGGATGCCAAGCTCGAGCTGATCGCGGCGGCGCCGCGTCCGGCCAAGCCCAAGGCGCTGCCCAAGCCGAAAAAGCCCAAGGCGACCGTCGACAAGCAATAGTGCCTTCGGCACAGAGACAAAGGCCCGGAGCGATCCGGGCCTTTTGCTTGCTCTGTCATGGAAATGCTAAACAGCTGCGCTATCGGCCTGTGCTGCCTCGCTTTGCCGGTTCATCTTGCCAAACCATATCCTGCGTTACCTGTTCGTCCTTGCCATCGGCCAGAACATTGGCTGGGGCACGGTTGGCTTTTTGGCCGTGGTGGGCAGCGATATCGCTGCCAGTCTGGACCTGCCGCCGCCGCTGATCTTTGCCGGCAGTTCGGTCTTCTATGTCAGCATGGGCCTGTTTGCGCCGTTGCTGACGGCAGCCTTCATTCGTTTCGGCGCTAGAACGCTCCTCGCCGCGGGGTCACTCGGCGCCGGGCTCGGCTTTGCCGTCATGGCTGTCAGTCAGGAGGCCGTGTCCTACCTTGCCGCCTGGGCCATTCTGGGGCTTGCCGGATCGGCATCGCTGTCCACGGCTGCCCATATCGCGCTCAATGAGGCGCTCGGCGCCAGGGCCAAGAACGCCATTGGTGTTTTGATGCTGGCTTCCGGGCTATCTGGGACGCTGTTCTTGCCCCTGACCGCCTTCCTTGCCCACGCAGCCAACTGGCGCCTGGTCTGCGCCAGCTATGCCGTGCTCCTGCTCGGTGCCGCCGCGCTCTATACGCTGGGACTGCCGGCCCCCAAGGCGCCGGGCGCCGCTGAGCTGGCAGCGACCGGCAAGGGCGCGCCTGCGGCGCCCAGCACTTTCTATCTCATTGCCGCCGCCATCGGACTGAACGCCTTCGTCACCTTCGGCTTTTCGGCTATTCTGATTGAGCTGCTCAAGGGACTGGGCGTGCCGCTGCCCACGGGGGTGGCGCTGGCCTCGTCGCTGGGCGTCATTCAGGTGCTGGCTCGCGGCTTTGATCTGCTGGGCCGGCGGTGGGACGGACTGGCCACGGCCCTGGTCGCCGGACCGGCTTTGGTGGTCTCGCTGATGGTGCTGCTGCTGCTCGGCCCGTCCTGGCCCGGCCTTATCGGTTTCATCGCGATCTATGGCGTGGGCAGCGGTGCCCTGGCCGTGTCCCGCGCTACCATGCCTCTCGTTTTTTACGACAGGGCCGACTATGCCCGCACCGTAACCCGCGTGGCCCTGCCGCTCAATCTGGTCTCCGCGGCCGCGCCCCCGACGCTCATCGCCTTGCTGGACAGCGTGGGTCCCTCCGCGGTCCTGGTTGCAGCCTTGGTCTGTTCAGGTCTTGCCGTTGTCCTGCTGCTGCTGCTGAACCGGCGCCGGCCAGCGGCCTCGACCACCGGGTAGCGAATGTCCGCCCGTGCAGGGGCTTTACCATGCTGTATCGCCGAAAGACCGAACCATGCTGGCCTGATTGCGCGCTGTCATGCCAGCGTCACCAAGCTCTTCTATCGAAGTAATGTTACACCATTACGGAGACCGAGATGATCCGCCCTGGCCTTTATGCAGCCCTGTTGTGCCTGCTGCCTGTGATCCCCACTGCCTTGGCGCAGGATGAGCATGACCATGAAGCCAGTATCGGCAGCCTGACTATTGTGCATCCCTGGGCGCGGGCTGCTGCGGCAGGCGAGGATACCCTGGTTTTCCTCGAAATCGACAATGACGGGGCGGCCGTGCAACTGGCCGGGGCGGAGACCGGCATAGCCAGCAGCGTCGAGATTGTCGGGGCGGCTCTGGGCGCTGATGGCAAGATGATCTACCAGAGCGTGGGGGCAGTGCAGATCGCGCCCGGCCATTTCGCCCTTGAGCCCGATGGGTTGGGTCTGCGGCTGACCGGCCTGTCGCAGGATCTGGTGGCAGGCGACGAATTCGAGCTCGAGGTGATGTTCGGCAATGGCGATCACCTGGATCTGCATGTCGAAGTCGAGGCTGCCGATGCCACCGCCCATAGCCATGCGGGCCACAGCCACTAGTCATCCAGAAATCGGAGCCCGGCGGAGAGGCGTAGCTTCCTGGCTCCGCCGGGCCTCTGGTGGGGGAGTCGCGTTAGCGGCTCCCTTTTGGTCTAGCGCAGACCTTCGACGACGGGCCGGCGATAAATGAGCAGAGCGGGCAGGGAAGCGAGCACCAGGCCCAGTCCGACCAGGGCTCCGACCAGGCGGAATTCGCTCATGCCGATCTCGGCCCGCATGGCGACCCCGGTCTGCTGCGCCAGCGCTTCGGAGACAATGGCGGCAAAGCCCCAGCCCAGCAGCAGGCCGATTATGGCGCCGGTCACGATCAGCGCGGCGACATAGACCCAGACGGTGGCAAAGATGAAGCGGCGTGACGCGCCCAGCGCCCGCAATACGGCAAATTGCTGGCGCTGCAGATCAAGAATGGCGACGATGCCGGCCAGAATGGCCGCGACCACCAGGGCCTGGGCCGCCAGGGTCAGCGCGCTCATGATGGCGGTGGCGTCGCCCAAAAGGCTATAGAGCTCGACCAGCACCTCGGCCGGGAAGAAGGCCGTCGACTGGGACGTGCGATAGGCGCCGCGCAGACCATAGGCGGCCGCGACGTCCACGGGCTTGACCACGACGGCAGGCAGGCCGGGCAGGCTATCGGGGTCAAAGGGCGGGCCGATATGGCTGTCGCCGGGCAGGTGGCCGGTGCCCAGGCCATGGGCCGACCAGTTATATTCGATCGGCACGACCACGGCGCGGTCCCAGGGCGTGCCGGTGGGCTGCATGCGGCCGGTAATGGTGATGGCGGGATGGTCGCCATCGCCGCCGGGCACCGCGATGCCGGCTTCGATGGCGTCGGCCGCGGCATCGGCATCGGTGCCCGTCGCGCCGCCATGGCCATGGGAGACTTCAAGCTCATCCCCGATGGCATAGGAGGAGAGGGCGCCCACCACGGCCTCGTCGAGCGCGGCAAAGACGCGGCCCTCGGCCAGCCCGCCCGACAGATGCTCGACAAAGGCGGCGGTGGTGCCCACGACCGGCGCGTCACCGATGGCGTCGCCAAAGCCGATCGGGGCGACGAAATCGGCCTGGTCGTCTTCGAGCAGCAGCCGGGTAATGGCGGGGTCAAGCAGCGGCACGGCGCTGGGGTCAAGATAGACGGTGGAGAACAGCACGTCATTATGGCTGCCGGGCGCGGCGACGATGAGGTCGAACTTGTCGGCGGCCCGGGCGCTACCCAGGCGCAGAGCACGCTCCTGGGCGGAAATGGCAATGCCCAGGGCCACGGTCAAGGCGACAATGGCGATGAACAAAATGGCGGTGAAGCGGTTGCGGCGCAGCGAGGCCCAGGCAATGGGGAAGGGATTCACCGGGCAGCCTCGCTATGCAGCGTGCGGCCGTGATCGAGCTGCACGGTGGTGCCGGCCTCTTGGCGCAGGGCGGCATCGTGGGTGGCGACCAGCACGGTGCGGCCCTGTCCAAGCGCCAGATCACGTAACACGGCGATGACGGTCTGGCCTGAAGCCGCGTCGAGGCTGGCGGTGGGTTCATCGGCAAAGATCACGGCGGGATCGCCGATCAGTGCCCGGGCAATGGCGACGCGCTGCTGCTCGCCGCGTGACAGCAGCGCGACCTGGGCGCGGCGCTGCGGCACCTCAAGCTGGTCGAGCAGTGCGATGGCGCGGGGGCGGGCCGCGGCGGCCGAGAAGTGGTCGAACCAGAGCGGCACCAGCACATTGTCGAGCGGGCTCAGCTCCTCGATCAGGTGAAAGTTCTGGAAGATGAAGCCGGCATGCCGGCGCCGCCAGCGATCGCGCTGGCTCTCGCGCATCCCGGCGAGGTCCTGGCCGGCCCAGGCGACGCTGCCGGCGTCAGGCTGCAACAGGCCCGAAAGCAGATAGAGCAGGGTGGATTTGCCGGAGCCGGAGGGGCCGGCCAAAGCGGTCAGGGTGCCCGGCACCAGGGTCAGTTCCGGCAGGTCGATAATGCCTTCGCCCGCAAAGGCAAGGCGCAGGCCGGCTGCGGCCAGGTTCAGTCCGGGCATGGAGCGCTTTCAGAGGCGGGTATAGGTGGTGTCGAGCAGGCGCACCTTGCTGACAAAGCCGGTGGCCGCGTCGGTCTTGATGCCGGTGTCGAAAGTGCCTTCCACCCGGATAAGATTGGAAAAGCGGGTGAATTCCATGTCGCCCTCGAAATAGGAGACGACAATGTCATTGGGCCAGTCCGCCGCGTCATTGCAGAAGGGGCAGGTGGCCATGGGGATCTTGGTCAGCACGAAGAAGTTGATCTCGGGCTTCAATGGCGGGGCCATATAGCCGGTCATCTCGATGCGCTGGCCCTGCAGGGCGATAGCGGCTTCGGAGAGATCCTTGCCGCGCGCATACATGTCGCGAAAGCGCAGGCTGGGCGTATTGGCAAAGGCGGGGGTGATGGTGGCCAGGAGCGGCGCGGTGGCGAGGGCGCCGAGAAATGTGCGTCTGTCCATGAGCATTATCCCTTCCATCTGATACGGAGCTCAAAATAGCGCCGTCAGGCATCAGGCATATGACACTCACTGCTTCGTGAAAAGACAGGGCCGCCGGCGTGAACCGGCGGCCCCTCAGGCGAGGCTGCTTACTTGGCAGCGTTCAGTTCAAGCGCCTTGGCCATGACGTGGTAGATCATGTTCTGCTCGATGACGCCGTCGAACAGGTAGCCCTGTGGGCCCTGGGCGAAGATGGTGACGTCGTCGCCGGCATGGCTTTCCGAACCCATGGGGATCAGCGCCTGCTGCAGGAAGTCGATATCGGTGGTGTCGACATCCTTGAGGTCGGCACGGATGGTCAGCGGTGCATCGGCATCGGCGCCTTCCGGACGGGTCGGGGGGTTGGCTTCGTCATAGGAAGCGGCGCCCGGGCCGTTCATGTAGCCAAGCGTGGTATAGGCCTTGCCATCGTCGGCCGTGCCGGCAATGCCCAGGATCGGGTTGCCGCGCACCGGGTAGCCGGCAATGGTGAAGACGTGGCTGTGGTCGGCGGTGACCAGGATCAGCGTTTCTTCGGGGTTCACGGCGTCATAGGCAGCCTGCACGGCCTCGGACACGGCAATGGTGTCGGTCAGGGCGCGGGCGGCATTGCCGGCATGGTGGGCATGGTCGACGCGACCGCCTTCGACCATCAGCACGTAGCCGGTGTCGTTCTTCTCGAGAATTTCGATGGCCTTGGTGGTCATCTGGGCGATCGAGGGCTCGCCACCGGCATCCTTTTCGCGGTCGGCTTCATACTGCATGTGGCTGCCGTTGAAGAGGCCCAGCACGCGGGTGGTGTCGGCGCCCAGGGCGTCGAAGCCTTCCTGGTTCCACACATAGGTGCCGTCATTGTGCTTGGCCTGCCAGTCGGCGATCAGGTCGCGATCCTTGCGGGCGCCCATGCGGGTGGCGTCTTCCGGGTCGGCCTGGCTGTCGAGCATGAAATTGGCGCGACCGCCGCCAAAGGCGACTTCAAAGCCGTCACCGAAGGACCAGTCAACCAGCTGCGCGGCAATATCGGCGCAGGTGCCGACGGCGTCTTCTGGCAGCTGGGTGTCGTTTTCCCAATCGCGCGCCACGGTATGGGCATAGGCGGCAGCCGGGGTGGCATGGGTGATGCGGGCGGTCGAGATGATGCCGGTAGCCAGACCAGCTTCTTCGGCCTGTTCGAAGATCGACTTGGTGGTCGAGCCAGCCTGGCTCGAGCAATCTTCCAGCACGGCCGTCTGGTCGACACCGATGGTGCCGTTCAGTGACTTGACGCCCGAGGTGATGGCGGTGGCAGTCGGCGCGGAATCGGCGACCTGGCTGTCATGGGTATAGGTCTTGACGAGGGCCGTGTGCGGCAGCAGCTTTTCGAAGGCGAGCGAATGGCTCTCGCCGTCGACGCCGGCATTCTGGCCTTCCAGGATACGGGCAGCGGTGATGGTGGGAACCGACAGGCCATCGACGATGAACATGATGACATTCTTGGCCTTGCCGGTGTTCGGCTGGACGGCTTCCTTGGCGGCAAGTTCAGCCTGGGCGGCGAGGAAGTAGCTGTCATCAGCCTGCGGCAGGGTCGACTGGGCAAAGGCGGGAGCCGTGAGAGCAATCACGGATACGCCAGCCACAAGGGCACGGGCGAAAGAGGTCATGGGAGCTTCCTGAGTGTCATTGATGGGCCGTAACACGGCTGCGTGAACACTAGGCAATGGCTATGACAGATCGATTGCAGGTCTGTGACGGTTACCAGACAGCGCGGGCAGGCATCGTCAACCGGTAACGTCGAGGTTACTATATAGTTGTTTCAGGCCATGACCTTGGCCGGGCGGCGCAGGATGAAGGCGACCAGAAAGCCCAGATAGACCAGGCCCGGGACCAGCAGGGCATTGAGGCCCAGGCCGGCATAGCCCAGCCCGCCCAGCAGGCCCCCCAGCAGCAGCGAGAACCAGACCAGCAGATGCTGGGCCCAGCGCCAGGTCGGCGCCAGGCCGCGCAAAGCCCGGGCCAGGTCCTGGCCGGCGGCGAAGAGCGTGCCGGTGACAAAGGTCGTACCCAGCCGCACCGAGCCGGTCGAGGGCAGGATGGCATTCTGCGCGCCGGCGCCGGCGGCCAGGAACAGCATGAACTGGCGCGGCGGGCTGCCCAGAGCCGCGCCCACCAGCGTGGCCACAAAGCTCAGCACCACCAGGGCCGTGACCAGGCTCGAGCCCCAGCGCGGTCCGGCCAGCAAAGCCAGCAGCGAGCCGAAAAAGCTGCCGACGAAAAACAGACCCACCAGCGAGCCGGTGAGCAGCGCCACCGACCAGGTGCCCAGCGCCAGGGCATCGCCAAGCTGGGTAGTATTGCCGCTGACAAAGGAGGTGAAGTGCCCGCCCAGCTCGATGAAGCTGACCACATCGGAGAAGCCGGCCGAGGCGGTGAGCAGCAGGCCCAGGCTGAGTTGGGGGGTAGGCGTCATGGCGGTGGCCCGGGGGTGAGTCGCGCGCGACAGCCGCGCGCCTCAAACTGGCCGCTGGCGTGGCCCACGGCAAGGGGGTGGTGCACCGCGCCCCGGCAAATGTTAACAGCCTGCTAACCAATAGTTCCCAATCCCCGCTGTTCCCGCTGCACACACTCGACAAGAACAAAGCTGGAACATATAAGAACATTATAGCAACACGGGAGATGCAGATGCTGACCTTCATCAAGGACTTTGCCGCATTCGTTACGCTGGGCGCCTTCACCATCGGTTCGCTCACCTGGATGGATATCCTGGCCCGACTCGTGTGATCCTGACCCGTCTTCAGCAAAAGGGGGCGCCGGTCCTGCGGGTCGATGCCGCAAGCGGGCGATCCTCCTCTGGCTGCGCTGTGGATTGCAGCGTCGGGACGGTATGATCCGCGCCCCGCGTCCGTCATAAAGGTTGTCATGACAGGCCCCGGTTTTATCCATCTTCACGTCCACTCCGCCTATTCCCTGCTGGAAGGGGCTTTGCAGCTGGAAACCATCCTCAAGCTGGCGGGCGAGGACGCGCAGCCGGCGCTGGGCATTGCCGATACCGGCAATCTGTTCGGAGCGCTGGAATTTTCCGAAAAGGCCAGCAAGAAGGGCATCCAGCCGCTGGTCGGGGTGGAACTGGCCATCGACTTCGCCGCCGGCGAGGAGCGCATCAACGAGCGCGGTCACGTCGCCTGGGCCGGCAAATCCAGCGTGGTGCTGATCGCCCAGAACGAGACCGGCTTCGGCAACCTGTCGCGGCTGGTGTCGCAATCCTATATCGAGGGCGATGGCGGCACGGCGCGGGCCCAGCTCGACTGGCTGAGCCGCGAGCGGCTCGAGGGGCTGATCTGTCTCAGCGGCGGGCCCGAAGGCCTTTGCCCAGGGCCAGGACGGCAATGCCATCCGCCGGCTCGACCGGCTGGCCGAGCTGTTTGGCGAGCGCTTCTATATCGAGCTGCAGCGGCATGGCCGCGTGCAGGAGGCTGCCGTCGAGCCGCGTCTGGTGGACTATGCCTATCGCAAGGGCATTCCGCTGGTGGCGACCAATGAGCCCTTCTTCAAATCGGTCAAGGAATTCGAGGCGCATGACGCGCTGCTGGCCATTGCCGGCGGCACCGTGCTGGCCCAGACCGAGCGGCGCAAGCTCAACGACCAGTATTATTTCAAGACGCGCGCCGAAATGGCGGAACTGTTTTCCGACCTGCCCGAGGCGCTCGATTCCACCGTCGAGATCGCCCGGCGCGTCTCCTATCGGCCGCTGACGCGCAAGCCGATCCTGCCCAAATTCGCCGCGGCGCCAGACCTGAGCGAAGACGATGCCGTGGCCGCCGAGGCCGAGGCGCTGCGCGCCATGGCGGAGGAGGGGCTGCGCAACCGCCTCGCCAATCCCGGCCCGGCGCCCGGCAAGACCGAGGCGGAATATTGGGAGCGGCTGGAATTCGAGCTGGGCATTATCGCCTCGATGAAATTTCCCGGCTATTTCCTCATCGTGGCCGATTTCATCCGTTGGTCCAAGGCGCAGGGCATTCCGGTGGGGCCGGGGCGTGGTTCGGGCGCCGGGTCGCTCGTGGCCTATGCCACCACCATTACTGACCTCGATCCGCTGGCTTACAACCTGCTCTTCGAGCGCTTCCTCAATCCCGAACGCGTCTCGATGCCCGACTTCGACATCGACTTCTGCCAGGACCGGCGCGAAGAGGTGATCCGCTATGTGCAGCGGAAATACGGTACCGAGCAGGTCAGCCAGATCATCACCTTCGGTACGCTGCAGGCGCGCGCCGTGCTGCGCGATGTGGGCCGCGTGCTGCAGATGCCCTATGGCCAGGTCGACCGCATCTGCAAGCTGGTGCCGGCCAATCCGGCCGATCCCTGGTCGATCGAGCGGACGATGAAGGAAGTGCCGGCCTTCAAGCAGATGGCCGACGAGGACGAGACCGTGGCCGACCTGGTCGCCATTGCCAAAAATCTCGAGGGCCTGTTCCGTCACGCCTCGACCCATGCCGCCGGCATCATCATCGGCGACCGGCCGCTGCATGACCTGGCGCCGCTCTATCGCGATCCGCGCTCGGACATGCCGGTCTGCCAATACAATATGAAGTGGAGCGAGGCGGCGG
This sequence comes from uncultured Devosia sp., assembly GCA_963975335.1. Classification (GTDB taxonomy): domain Bacteria; phylum Pseudomonadota; class Alphaproteobacteria; order Rhizobiales; family Devosiaceae; genus Devosia. The sequence goes on from CAXBHD010000080.1 coordinate 10,921, forward strand.
GCCTGGTCAAGTTCGACTTCCTCGGCCTCAAGACGCTGACCACGGTGCAATATGCCGTCAACATGGTGAACCTCGATGGCGGCAGCTTCCGCATCGAGGATATCCCGATCGACGACAAGCCCACCTATGACCTTTATGCCAGGGGCGATACATTCGGCGTGTTCCAGGTCGAGGGCGCCGGCATGCGCCGGGCTTTGCTCGACATGAAGCCGGACCGCTTCGAGGACATCATCGCCATCGTGGCGCTCTATCGGCCGGGCCCGATGGACAATATCCCGATGTTCTGCGACCGCAAGCACGGGCGCGAGGATGTGGAATATCCGCACGAGGACCTCTCCAAGGTGCTCGACGAGACCTATGGCATCATCGTCTATCAGGAGCAGGTGATGCAGATCGCCCAGCTGCTGAGCGGCTATTCGCTGGGCGAAGCCGATATGCTGCGCCGCGCCATGGGCAAGAAGATCAAGGCGGAGATGGATGCCCAGCGCGAGCGCTTCCGCGAGGGCGCGATCAAGCACGGCCTCAAGCAGGGCCAGGCCGACACGATTTTCGACCTGTTGGCCAAGTTCGCCAATTACGGCTTCAACAAGAGCCATGCGGCGACCTATGCGCTCGTCTCCTACCAGACGGCCTATCTCAAGGCGCATTACCCGCATGAATTCCTGGCCGCGTCGATGACGCTGGACATGGGCAATACCGATAAATTGGCCGAGTTCCGCAGCGAGGCCAAGCGGCACAAGATCGAGCTGGTGCCGCCCTGCGTCAACGGCTCGCAGGTGGTGTTCTCGGTCAAGGACAAGCGCATTCTTTACGGCCTCTGTGCCGTCAAGGGCGTTGGCCGCCAGGTCGCCGAGCATATTGTGGAAGTGCGTGGCGATACCCCGTTCAAGGATCTGGGCGATTTCGCCCGGCGCGTTGATCCGCGCGTGCTCTCCAAGCGGACGCTCGAAACCCTCTGCAATGCCGGGGCGTTCGACGCCATCGTGCCGCGGCGCGAAGTGGCCTTTGCCGCCATCGAGGCGGTGATGGGCATGGCCCAGTCGCTGACCGCCGAGCGCAATGAGGGCCAGTGGAACATGTTCGATGCCGGGGAACCCGAAACCGTGCGGTTACCGGAAGGCGTGCCGGGCTGGTCCACCACCGAGCGGGCCGATCGCGAGCTCAGCGCCTTCGGCTTTCATCTTTCGGCCCATCCGCTGGACGCCTATGCCGACATGTTCGATAAGCTGCGGGTGCAGCGTTGGGCCGATTTCGAGCGGGCCGTCAAGGATGGCGCCTCGGCCGGGCGGCTGGCCGGCACGATCAGCGGGCGGCAGGACCGGCGCACCCGCAAGGGCACGCCGATGATGATCCTGA
>CAXBHD010000081.1:0-12259 GCA_963975335.1 uncultured Devosia sp.
TCTCGACCTTGGCGCGCATGTAACCGGCCACTGCGGGATGTGGCAGAATGACGAGTTCGACGCGCTATGCGAAGTGCTCAACACCTCGACCGACCGCACTGAAGTCAAAGCGGCCTTCACCCGCGCGCTCGACATCATCGAGAATGAGGACCCGGCAATGGTGCTGCTGCATCAGAACGCCATCCTCTACGGCAAGCGCGCCGATATCGAATGGGCGCCATCGGCCATGTTCGCCATGGATTTCACCCCCGGCCACTTTGCCATCAACAACTAAAGCGGTGCGACGGGCGGGTGCTTCGGCGCCCGCCCGCTGCCTTCCCTTGCGACGATTGCAGGATGTTTTCGTGACCTATCCCTTTCTGCGGCAGGCCCTGCCGATCAAAACGCGGAGCGGCGACTGGGCGCATTTCTCCGATGCCGATCGCGCTGATACCGACGGAATGCGCATCTATGCCATCGGCGATGTGCATGGCCATCTCGACCAGCTGGTGGCCATGCAGGCCGCCATTGCCGCCGACCGGGCCCGCCATCCGGTCGACCGGGTCCTCATCGTCTATCTGGGCGACCTCATCGATCGGGGCCCGCAGTCTCGCGGGGTCATTGATCGGCTCATCGAGCAGCGCAGCAGCGCCGATGACAGCACGCAGATCGTCTGTCTCACCGGCAATCACGATGCCTGGCTCAACCAGTTTCTGCAGGACATAGCGGTTTTTCCGCTCTGGGCCCGCAAGGGCGGCTTTGAAACGCTGCTCTCCTACGATTTCTCACCCCAGGAAGTGTTGCGCGCCATGGCCGACAGCGCGGCAACCGAAATCCTGCGTCTGGCCCTGCTCGCGCGCATGCCGCAAAGTCACAAGGACTTCATGGCTTCGCTCGTATTGTCGCACCAGCAGGGCGGCTATTTCTTCTCCCATGCCGGGGTCGAGCCGGATCGGTCCCTGTCCGCGCAGCGCCAGGAGGATCTCACATGGATCCGCGACAGGTTTCTGCTGTCGACGAAGAATTTCGGCAAGGTCGTCGTGCATGGCCACACCCCGGGCACCCGTGTGGAAAGCCTGCCCAACCGCATCAATGTCGATACGGGCATCTATGCCACGCAGGTGCTGAGCTGTGCGGTGCTTGAGGGGACCGAGCGGCACGTCATTGCCGTGGATGGACGCATCCTGCGCGATTTGCGCAACCGGACAATGGAGGCTCAGCATGGCTAGCTCTGGCAACGACCCGCTGGTCGAAATCTCCGGCCTTTGCGTCGATTTCTCTACCCGGCAGCACAGGGCCCGGGCGCTGCATGGCATTGATCTGGTCGTGCGCCGCGGCGAGGCGCTCGGCATTGTCGGCGAAAGCGGTTGCGGCAAGTCGATCACCTGGATGGCGGCGCTTGGCCTGCTGGGCGACAATGCGCAGGTCAGCGGCTCGGTCACCTTTGATGGCATCCCCCTTCTCGGCCTGCCGGAACCGCAGCTGAACGCCATTCGCGGTGGGCGCGTCGCGATGATTTTTCAGGACCCCTCCAGCTCGCTCAACCCGCTGCACCAGATCGGCTGGCAATTGGTCGAGGCGCTGGCGCTGCACCGCAATTTGCGGGGTGAGGCGGCCCGCAAGGAGGCCGAGCGGCTGCTCGATCGCGTCGGCATTGCCAATGCACGGCGCCGGTTGGGCGAATATCCGCATGAATTTTCCGGCGGCATGAACCAGCGCGTGATGATCGCCATGGCCCTGGCAGGCGACCCCGAACTGCTGGTCGCCGATGAACCGACCACCGCGCTTGATGCCACCATCCAGGCCCAGATTCTGGATCTGCTCGAGGATCTGCGCAACGAGCGCCAGATGGCGCTGGTGCTGATTTCCCACGATCTTGGCATGGTCTCGGAAATGACGGACCGGGTGGTTGTGATGTATAGCGGGCGCGTGGTGGAAGACACGCCCACCGACATGCTGTTCGACAGGCCATCCCATCCCTATACGCGCGGCCTCATCGCCGCCTTGCCTGACCTTGCGGGGCCGCGCCGGCGCCTTGTCGCCATTCCGGGCAATGTCCCGGCGCCCGACAATCTGCCGACCGGGTGCTTCTTTGCGCCGCGCTGCGCCGCAGCGATGACCAGCTGCAGCCGCCATGTGCCGGCGCTGCGCCAGGTCGGTCGGGATGCCCGGCATCACGCTGCCTGCCTGCTGGTGCCGGCGGCAACCACGCCGGTTCATGCCAGCGCGGAAGCGGTGTCATGAGGGGCGCTCTGCAGGTCCGCGATCTCAGCCGCGTCTTCAAGGTGCGCGAACGCGGCATGCTGTTCTCCGCCACCCGGCAGCTCAGGGCGGTCGACTCGATCTCCTTTGATGTGGCGCCCGGCGAGATGCTCGGCATTGTGGGCGAGAGCGGTTGCGGCAAATCCACCACGGCGCGCCTGCTGCTGGGCCATATGCCCGCCACCGGCGGCCAGGTGCATTTCGGCGGGCTGCGTGTCAGCGGCAAGATCGACGGCGACTGGCGCCGCATGCGGCAGCGCATGCAGATGATCTATCAGGACCCTTTGGGGGCGCTCGATCCGCGCCTGCCGGTTGCCGACCAGATCGGGGAGCCCCTGATCGTGCAGCGCCCCGAACTGTCGGCCCTCGACCGGCAGGCCCAGGTTGCCGCGGTCATGGCTCAGGTCGGGCTGCTCGCCCATCACGGGACGCGCTATCCCCATGAACTGTCGGGCGGGCAGCGCCAGCGCGTGGTGATTGCCAGGGCGCTGGCTGTCGGTCCCGAATTGCTGGTCTGCGACGAACCGGTCTCGGCCCTCGACGTGTCCGTGCAGGCCCAGGTGCTCAATGTGCTCGAAGACATCCGCGAGCGGACCGGCTTTACCGGCGTCTTCATCAGCCATGACCTCAAGGTGGTCCGCCAGATCGCCGAGCGGGTCGCGGTAATGTATCTCGGCCGCATCGTGGAAATGGGCAATGCCGTCGACGTCTTCGCCCGTCCGGCGCATCCCTATACGCAGGCCCTGGTTTCAGCCGTGCCGGTGCCGGGCCGCCGGCGGCGCAGCCGCATGGTGCTGCAGGGTGATCCGCCAAGCGCCATCAATATTCCCCCCGGCTGCTCGTTTCACACAAGGTGCCCCCAGGCGCGCGCCGCCTGCCGCACCATGCGTCCGGCACTTGTCGACAAGGGCGGCCGGGCCACGGCCTGTCACCTCGTCAACAGCCCCTCGCTGTCCGGCATGGAGGTGGTCTGAATGCTCGCCTTCATCCTGTCGCGCCTGGCGCGCACCCTGCTGACCCTGTTCATCATCGTCACCTTCGCCTTCTTCGTGCTGCGCCTGTCCGGCGATCCGGTGAGCCGGTTTTTCGATATTGCCACGACCCCGCGCGAGGTCGTCGAGGCCTTTCGCCATCAATGGGGATTGGACCAGCCGGTCTGGGTGCAGTTCTACAAATATCTGGGGGCCGTGCTGCAGGGCGATCTGGGCAATTCCATGCGCGAGAACCGCTCCGCCGTTGCCGTGGTGCTCGATCACCTGCCGGCAACCCTGGCCATCATGGTGCCCACGCTCATCCTCAAGACCCTGCTCGGTCTGGTCGCCGGCATTGCGGCGGCATTACACCGCAATTCGATCTTTGATCGGCTGATCATGTCGATCTCGGTTTTGGGCTTTACCGTCCCCAGCTTTGTGCTTGCTCTGGTGCTGGCGCTGATCTTTGCCGTCCAGTTGCGCTGGCTGCCCTCGGGCGGCTATGCCACGCCGCTGCATCTGGTGCTGCCCATCACCACGCTTTCCATCGCCGGTGCAGCAGTGATCGCCCGCTATACCCGCTCGGCCATGGTCGAGGTGCTGGGCCAGCCCTTTGTCCGCACCGCGCGCGCCAAGGGCGTGCCCTGGGCCAAGATCGTGCTGCGCCACGTCCTGCCCAATGCGGCCATCCCCATCGTCACCATTTTCGGCTTCATGCTCGGCTCGGCTGTGGGGGGCGCCGTAGTGGTGGAAAGCGTCTTTTCCTGGCCCGGCATCGGCCGGCTCCTGGTGTCCTCGGTCACCTCCCGCGATCTGGCCGTGGTCCAGGTCATTCTCTTGCTGATCGGCGCCATGATGGTCCTGTCCAACTTCGCGATCGATCTTCTCTACGGCATTATCGATCCGCGCATGCGCAGCGCGCGCCAGACCGGGACCTGACCATGCAGCAGGACAATTTCATGGCTGTCGAACTGGCCCCCATTGCCGACAAAGGTGGCGCGGTGCAGCACAAATCGGGCCTGGCGGCCTTCCTGTCCCGCTGGCCGGTGCCGGTGCTGATCGCCCTTGGCTGGCTGGGGCTTATGCTGCTGGTTTCTCTGCTGGCGCAGTGGATCGCGCCCTATGACTTCATGGCCACCGATGTGCAGGCGCGCCTGCGCCCGCCGGCTTTGTTCGGCGGCACCCTCGAGCACCTGCTGGGCACGGATCAGCTGGGCCGAGATGTCTTCTCCCGCGTGATCGCCTCGATCCGCATTTCCATCACCATTGCCATAATCGCCACCATGATCAGCACGCTGATCGGGCTGACCCTGGGCTTTGTCGCGGCCTATTTCCGCGGCTGGGTCGATCAGCTCATCCTGATGGCGGTGGATGCCCAGCTCGCCATGCCTTTCATGATCATTGCCATCGCGATCCTGGCATTTCTGGGCAATTCGCTGGTCATTTTCGTGCTGCTGCTGGGCCTCAACGGCTGGGAAACCATCACCCGCATGGCGCGCGGCCTGGCCATATCGGCCAATTCCCAGGGCTATGCCGTGGCGGCGCGCGATATTGGCGCGTCGCCGGCCCGCATCTATCTCAAGCATATCCTGCCCAATATCTCGGCCACCATCGTCATCGCCATGACGCTGAACATTCCCGGCGTGATCCTGCTCGAATCCAGCCTGTCCTTTCTCGGCATCGGGCTGCAGCCGCCCCAGACCAGCCTGGGCAATATGGTCGGCTATGGGCGCGACTATATTCAGTCGGCCCCCTGGATCATGCTGATGCCCGCCGTGATCATCGTTCTGACCACGCTGTCGGTATCGATCGTGGGTGACTGGCTGCGGGATCGGCTTGATCCCACCCTGCGGTGAGACGGCGCGCCGCACGCCGCCATCACGGCATCGCGTTCTGGCCGTTGATCCCGCGGCATAAACGGCCCGTTCAACCCACTGCCTGCGGCAGTGCCGGCAAGGCCTATCGGGTGGAAGGCAGGTCGTAGATTGCCTCTATGTCATCCAGCGCCAGATTCGCCGCCATAACGCCGCCGGCCGTGGCCCAGACCGTGTCCGATACGCCATGGACATGGCCGGCCTTTACCGATGTCAGGTTCTGCCAGAGTGGCGAGGCCATCCAGGTTTCCGCTTCCTTGGTGGCGCCGCCATCGCCCGTTTCATAGCTGAAATGAAGCAGGCGGTCGCCATCGAGCTCGGGAATGCGTTCCGCCGTGATCGCTTCGGACAGACCGGGTTTGTTTTGCGCGGCGGGGCGGTCAAAGCCGATATCGCGCAGGATGGAGCCCGAAAAGCTGTCATTGTTATAGGCGTAGTTCTGGCCCGCAATGAAGCGCACCAGCCCGACCTTCTCGGCCAGGCGATCGCCCAGCGCCGCCTGAATGACGGCTACGCGCGCCGCATAGGCCCCAAGCACCGCTTCGCCTTCGGCACCCTTGCCGACAGTCTCGGCATAAAGGGCCAGATTGTCGCGCCACTGTCCCGTGATATTCTCGACATAGACGGTGGGCGCAATGGCCGAGAGCTGGGCATAGATATTTTCATGGCGCCGCTTGTTGCCCAGAATGAGATCGGGCTCGAGCGACAGGATGACTTCCAGATTGGGCGACAGCTCCTCGCCCACCAGCACCGTGTCGGCCACCTGATCGGCGACATGGTCGAACCAGGGATTGGCATTGGCCGAACGCACGGCCCCGACCGGTACGATCCCGAGCGCCAGCAGATCTTCAGTCGCTTCATTGGTCAATGCCACGATGCGCATGGGATGATCGGCGACACTGGTGACACCCATGATATGGCTGACATCGCGTGACAATGCCGGAGCGACAAGGGTCAGCAAAGCCAGCGGAATGGCCAGAAGCGTGCGGCGGCGTGAGATCATGACGTGACCTTAAAGGTGAGTATAAATGTCATCTTTCTTAGCCAATGCCGACGCAGAGTCAAGCCGCCGATAGCCGCGCGATGGCCCGGGCGATGGGGATGATGGCAAGAGCGCAAATGCCTGGCACGACCGCCATTGCGATCCAGGCCATCGGCGCCTGCGGCCCGGTAGCCAGAGAACGATCCAGCAATGGGCCGAGCGCCACATTGCCGATGAGCACCGACAGGCCGCCCGTCGAAGCCAGGGCCCCGTAATAGACACCCGTCGGCTGCCCCGCCGCCAGCCGCGGCACGATATCCATGGCGATCGGCTTGACGATCATCTGTCCCAGGATCAGCAGCATCACCATGCTCGTGGCCGGCAAAAGCCCGCTTGCCGGTTGCGTGGCGAACAGGGCGACGACGCCGAAGGCCAGCGACATCAGGCCAAAGCCGGCAAACAGGCTAAGGGCCCGTGGCCAGTGCTGGACCGCCCGCGTCACCGGCAATTGCAGGCCCACGATCATCAGCGAGGCGATCATGAACATCGGGGCCAGATCGGCATCCGTGCCACCGGCGCGGGCAATTTCCACCGGCAGGGCAAAGTAGAGCTGGTTATAGCTGAACAGGAAACCACTATGGGCCAGGGCGAAAGCCACAAAGAGCTTGTTGCCGAAGACATGCCACCATTTGCTCGGTATTTCTGCCGCGACAGGCATGTCGACGCGCGGCAATTGGATATGCAGGATGATATAGGCCGCGGCGAACACGGCCGCGCCGCCCAGCGCCATGGCCTTGAAGCCCACGCCCAGCAGCAGCGCGCCCAGCAGCGGGCCGGCCACGGCGCCCAGTTCTCCCCAGACGGCCAGCCTGGCGAAGAACTGCGCCCGGGTGCCCTTATTGCCCGCTGTGCCCAGCTGGGCCGCCAGCGACGAGATGGCAGGCGAAAACAGCGCGCCGGCAAAGCCGGTGAGACACGCCCCCAGCAGCACGGTCACAAAATCGAAGCTGAAGGCCAGCACGACGAAGCCGGCAATCCGGGTGGCGCAGCCAAGCAGGATGAGCCGCCGGGCGCCCAGACTGTCGGCAAAGGCGCCCCCGACGATGAACAATCCCTGTTGCGAAAAGGTGCGCAGACCCAGCACCAGGCCGATCGCGGCGCTTTCCATCCGCAGATCCTCGCGCATGAAGGGCGCCAGGAAAGGCACCACCATGTAGAATCCGAGCATGAAGATGAACTGATTGGTCAGCAGCAAATGGGGCCGTTTGGCCCGGAAAGGGTTCAGCTTGGTCATGTCTGGGATGATGCGCGCCTCTCGCGCCCTAGCGCCGCTTCTGCGGAATGCAGAGGGGCCGTCGATGCACCGGGTCGGTAAGGATGGTTGCCTCCACGTCGAAGACCTCGGCAATCAGCGCGGCGGTCATGAGCGCCTCGGCTGTGCCCCGGCTGTGGATGCGTCCACCCTGCACGAATACCAGTTGGTCGGCATAGCGGGCGGCCAGATTGAGGTCATGCAGCACGATCACGATGGTTCGGCCCTCTTCGCGGTTGAGGCGGGCGACCAGCTCCAGGCAGTCCAGTTGATGGGCCATGTCGAGATGATTGACCGGCTCGTCGAGACAGATCGTCTCGGTTTCCTGCGCCAGCACCATGGCAATCCAGGCGCGCTGCAGCTGCCCGCCCGAGAGCGCGCCGATGCGACGATCACGCAGCGCCGCCACGCCGGTCCCCGCCATGGCGGCCGCGACGGCCGCGTCATCACCCGGGCTCCAGGGCTGCAGCATGGCCTGATGCGGATAGCGGCCGAGCCTGACCAATTCCTCCACAGTCATGTCCTGCGGCGCGCTCGGGCTTTGCGCCAGAAGGCCGATGCGGCGCCCGAGTTCCTTGCTGCCCAGCTGGGAAATGTCGGTCGTGTCGAGCAGGACCTGTCCCGAAAGCGGGGCATGCAGCCGCCTTATCGCCCGCAGCAGGGTGGATTTGCCGCAGCCATTGGGGCCGGCAAGCACCGTGATCTGTCCGGTCGGAATCGGCAGGTCGATGGCATCGAGCACGACCTCGCTGCCATAGGCCAGGGTGAGATGGCGGACGTCAATGCGGTTGGCGAGCCTGTCATCCATTGCTTCGGTCCTTGCGCATGAGCAGAAACAGGAAATAGGGGGCCCCGATCAGGGCGGTGACGGTGCCGGCAGGCACTTCGAGCGGGGCGAAGGCAACGCGGATCAGCAGGTCGGCCCCCACCAGGATGATGGCGCCAAGCATCAAGGCGGTCACCATTCCGGCAGCGCGGGCCCGGCCAACCAGCAGCCGTGCCAGGTGGGGCGCCATGAGGCCGATAAAGCTGACGCTGCCGGCAAAGGCCACCGCACCGGCCGTCAGCACCGCGGCCAGAACGAAGATGTAAAGGCGATAGGCCGGCAGATTGAGCCCGATGCTGCGCGAAGAAATGTCATCGAGATCGGCTGGCGGCAGATGGCGCGCCGCCACAGCGGCCAGCAGGCCGGCCGGCACCAGCATGCACAGCATATACTGGATTTCTGTCCAGTTGGCGGTGTTGACTGCCCCCGCCAGCCAGCGCGCGGCCTGCGCGGCCTGGTGAATGGGCCCCACCAGCATGAAGATGGTCGTCAGCGCCTTGGCGGCCGCGGCCACGGCGATGCCAAAAAGCAGCAGTCGGATGGCCGACGCGGCCTGCCGGCCCGAGAGCAGGAAAACCAGGCCGATGGCCGCGAGCGCCCCCAGCACCGCCGCGAGCGGCTGCCAGGCCACCGAAACGGTCAGCGCGTTGGATTCGCCGGCAAAGATGGCCATGAACAGGACCACACCCAGCGCCGCCCCATCCACCACGCCCAGCACGCCGGGAGAGGCAAGTTCGTTGCGGGTGATGCGCTGCAGCAGATAGCCGGCCAGGGCCATGGCCGCTCCCGCAAGGCTCGCCAGCACTACGCGCGGCATGCGCAGCTGCAGGACCAGTAGCTTCTCGGCCTTGTCGCCGCCGCCCAGCAGCACCTTGGCAACGGCATCGAGCGGTATCCAGGTGGAGCCAAAGCCGATGCCCGCCAGCGCCAGCAGCAGGAAGATGGCGGTCACCGCAAGCACGACAAAGACGGGCCTTGCGCGGCGTCGGCTCGGATTCAGGACAAGGTCGGTCATGCCAGCCGCCGCATCAACAGCGCCAGGAGGGCCACGCCACCGATGACAGCGGTAATGGCGCCTACCGGGGCTTCTACCGGGTAGATCACGAAGCGCGCCGCCACATCGGCCAGCGTGGTATAGATGGCCCCGGTCAGAGCGGCCGCCAATAGCTGGTGCCGATGGCGCAGGCCGACCAGGCGCCGCGCCATATGTGGCACGACGAGGCCGACAAAGGCCACCGGGCCGGCCATGGAAACGGCCGCGCCAGTCAGCAGCGACACGGAAACAAACGCCGCCCCGCGCACCGCGACCAGGGGCACCCCCAGGCCGGCTGCCGTCGTGTCATCGGCCTGAACGGCATCGAGCGCGCCGGCCAGCACAAAGGCGCCGCCCGTCCCGGCCAGAACCACGGGCAGGCCGCTGAACAGCAGGCTGATGGGGCGATCGACAAAGGCTCCCGACAGCCAGAACAGCAATTGCTGCAATTGCACTTCATTGCTGGTGAGCAGCACCTGCACCGCCGCATGCGCCAGGCTGGCGACAGTGACCCCGACCAGCACGATCTTGAGCGCAGACAGCCCGCCCGACCCGGCGGCCAGGCCAAATACGACAAGGCTGGTGATGAGGGCGCCCAGGGCGGCCGCCAGGGACAGGCCGACCAGCGACTGAACCCCGAGCATCACCGTGGCAATCACCACGGCCAGCGACGCGCCGGCATTGAGCCCCAGCGTATCGGGCGAGGCGATGCGGTTGCGCGCCAGCGTCTGGACCATGACCCCTGACATGCCAAGGGCGGCACCGACCACGGGCGCCAGCAGCGCGCGCGGCAGACGCAGCCCGGCAATGACGGTTGCCGTTTCCGAGCCGTCATTGGCAAATAGCGCGGCCCACAGCTCGGGCAGGGAATAGAGGCGGTATCCCAGGGACAGGCTGGCCAGCATGGCCCCCAGCAGCACCAGCAGGAGGCCGGCATAGACCGGTCCGTGCGACGTTGCGGCCCTCGACCTGCCGGGGATAGCTGCGGCGATCGCGGTCACCTTCGCTCCAATACATGACTTTTCGGGTCAGGTTTAATCCTGTTGCCGAACCCATGCTATTTCTGATCGAGACTGTCAAGTTAGGGGCGCATTGGGGTCACCCGCCCACCGCCCGCAGGCCGCGATCTCTGCAGGCGCGCCTAGGCCTGACGACTGCCGCCGTCATGCCGACGCGGCGCCTGGGCGACAAAATCGGCATAGGGGCCGTCTGTCGCCAGGGCAAAGAGCTGTTCCAGCGCGGCCAGGGGATGGTCGGCGGCATCCACCCGCAGATCGAGATCGGCATAGGCCTCGCGGCCATGCACGCGCAGCGCGGCCGAGCCGATGCCGCGGCTGTCGCCGCCGGCGGCAGCGCCGGCAAGCAGGGCGCGCAGCAGCCGCGCTCCAAATCCGCTGGGCTGGCCACCCTGATAGCCCGCCAGCATGTCGTCCAGCACGGCCGGGCCGGTCAGCATGTTTCCCGCCACTGCCACGCCCGCCGCGGTCAGGTGGCCGGCATAGGCAATGCAGTCCGCGCCGGTCCATCCGGCCGCCATGCCATGGGCATCGACGACGATGATCTGGCGCTGCGAGGCGCCGCTATCGCGCGCCAAAGCCGCCTGCAGCGCGGCCTCCGCCCCCTGGCTCTCCAGCAGCGCCAAGGTGTCGATCGCCAGATAGGGATTGGTCATGGCCTGGGTCGCCGCGGCGCCCAGGCCGCTGCGCCCATGCGGCACCAAAGCCCCCACCATTGGTCCCGCGGTCGCCGTGGCAATGCCCAGGGCGCCCGTCAGCGGATCACGGGCAACGATGGAAAAGGTCATCACGCATTCCTGCTACAAATCTATTTATCATCATAAATTGACGGTGCTCAAAATTTATGATGATAAATTGTCAGTGCCCTTTTCTCACGGTCCCCGCCGCGAGGCAAGGGCGAGGGAAAGCAAGGAGGTTTCATATGATCCGCAAATGGAAAGCCATCGCGCCGCTGCTGCTCGCCGCTACCGCTCTGGCCCTGGTCTCGCCGGCCATGGCCCAGACGCCGCCCAATATTCTGGTTGTCGGCCAGATCGCCGAACCGGCATCGCTCGACCCGCATGTCTCCACCGCCGCCAACGATTTCCGCATCGCCGTCAACATCTATGACGGCCTGGTGCGCAACAAGCCGGGCACGCTGGAAATCGAGCCGGCTCTGGCGACCGACTGGACCATTTCCGACAATGGCCTGGAATATACCTTCAACCTGCGCGAGGGCGTCGCCTTCCATGACGGCACCCCCTTCAATGCCGAGGCGGTCAAGTTCAACTTCGATCGCATGCTCGACGAGGACCATCCCTTTGCCGCGACCGGTCCCTTTCCGCTGGCCTTCTTTTTCTCCGCGGTCGAAAGCGTCGAGGTGGTCGATGACCTGACGGTCAAGTTCACGCTCAACGAGCCCTTTGCCCCCTTCATGTCCAATCTGGCCTCGCCCACCGGCCTCATCGTCTCGCCCTCTGCGGTCGAGGCCTCGGGCGCTGACTATGGCCGCAATCCGGTCGGCACTGGCGCCTTCAAGTTCGAGGAATGGCAGTCCAATACCAGCGTGGTCGCCTCGCGCAACGCGGACTATTGGGATGGTGCGCCCTCGCTCGAAGCAGTGATCTTCCGCCCCATCACCGATGCCAATACCCGCGTCGCCGAAATGCTCTCCGGTGGCATCGATGTGCTGCTCGAAACCCCGCCCGACAATGTCGCCCAGTTCCGCGATGATGCCAATTACAGCGTGGTCGAGGCGGTCGGCCCCCATGTCTGGTATGTCATGCTCAACGCCAAGGAAGGCCCCTTTGCCGATGTGCGGGTGCGCCAGGCGGTGAACTATGCCGTCAACAAGGAAAGCCTTGTCACCGATGTGCTGCAGGGCACGGCAGACGTTTCGGCCGGTCCGATCCCGCCGGCCTTCAACTGGGCCTATAATGAAGCGGTCACCCCCTATCCCTACGATCCCGAAAAAGCCAAGGCACTGCTCGCCGAAGCCGGGGCCGAGGGCGCAACCATAACCTT
>CAXBHD010000082.1:0-12246 GCA_963975335.1 uncultured Devosia sp.
TTGCCATCATCATTGTCAGCCTGGGCTTCTGTTTCCTCGGCGACGGGCTGCGCGACGTGCTCGACCCCAAGAATGAGGGCAAGTGATGAGCGCTCCCATGCTGCGTGTCGACAACCTGCGGGTGAGCTTTCCGACCCATCGCGGGCGGGTGGAAGTGGTCAAGGGGATTTCCTTTGAGCTAGGGCGGGAACGCCTGGGCATTGTCGGGGAGAGCGGCTCGGGCAAGTCGATGACCGGGCGGGCCATTCTCAAGCTGATCCGCAAGCCCGGCCTGGTGACGGCCGACCGGCTGGAATTTGACGGCGTCGACCTGCGGGCCCAGAGCGAAAAGCAGATGCGGGCCATTCGCGGCGCGCGCATTTCCATGGTGATGCAGGACCCCAAATTTTCGCTCAACCCGGTGATGACGGTGGGCGAGCAGATCGCCGAAGCGCTGGTGACGCATGAAAAGCTGCCGCGGCACGAGGTCAAGGCCCGGATCCTGGCCATGCTGGAATCGGTGCGGATCGATGACCCCGAACGCGTGGCCAGGCTCTATCCGCATGAAGTCTCGGGCGGCATGGGCCAGCGCGTGATGATCGCCATGATGCTGATCCCGGCGCCGGAACTGCTGATCGCCGACGAGCCGACCTCGGCGCTCGATGTGAGCGTCCAGGCGCAGGTGCTCGATATCATCGACGACCTGGTGACGCGGACGGGCATGGGGCTGATCCTGATCAGCCATGACCTCAACCTCGTCAGCCGCTATTGCGACCGCATCCTCGTCATGAATGCCGGCACGGTGGTGGAAGAATGTGCCGCTGGGCAGCTGGAGCAGGCCAAGCACCCCTATACAAGGGGCCTCCTGGCAGCCATGCCGACGATCAATGAAAACCGGGATGAGCTGCCCGTGCTCGACCGCAGCCAATGGGCGGGCACATGAGCGCGATCACGCTGGAAAATCTGAGCATCTCCTATGGCGACACCACGGTGGTGCATGGGGTCAATCTCGACATTGCCGAGGGCGAGAGCTTTGCTTTGGTGGGCGAAAGCGGCTCGGGCAAATCCACGATTCTGCGGGCGATAGCCGGGCTGGCGCCGGACTGGATCGGGGCCATCTCCGTGCTGGGCCAGGCGCGCAGCCATGGCGTCGACCGGGCGGTGGCGCGGCAGGTGCAGATGGTATTCCAGGACCCCTATGGGTCGCTGCATCCGCGCAAGAGCATCGATGCGACGCTGACCGAACCGCTGGCCATCCATGGCATTGGCGACCGCGACAAGCGGGTGGAAGAGGTGCTGGCGCAGGTGGGGCTGGACCGGCGCTTCCGCTTCCGCTTTCCACACCAGCTATCGGGCGGGCAGCGCCAGCGCGTGGCGATTGCCCGGGCGCTGATGCTTGAGCCCAAAGTGCTGCTGCTCGACGAGCCGACCTCGGCACTCGATGTCAGCGTGCAGGCGGAAATCCTCAACCTGCTCAAGCGACTGCGCCGCGAACAGGGGCTGACCTATCTGCTGGTGACGCACAATCTGCCAGTGGTGAGCTTTTTGTGCGACCGGCTGGCGGTGATGCGGCAGGGCCGGATTGTCGAGGTGGCCGATGTGAGCCTGCTCAAGGCCGAGACGCTGGTGGAGCCCTATTCGCGCGAATTGCTGGCGGCCACCGAGGGGCGCAGCCCAGGCTGAGCGGCAAAGCCGCTGCCCGACCCGGCCAAGATTTCTTCAGACCAAGGACGAGTTCTATGACTGACCATTCCCAAGCCATTGCGACCTTTGATGCGGCGATTGCCCAGGCCAAGGGTGTCGACCAGGCATTTGCGGCGCTGCAGGCGCTGACCGAGGCGACGGTGGGGGTAAAGCTCTTCACCTATATGAGCGTGGACATGCAGGCCGAAGTGGCGCGGCGCGCCTATACCAGCGATCCCGCCAACTATCCGGCCTCGGGCACCAAGCCGATCCGCTATGACAGCTGGTTCGACATCGTGCACAAGCAGCGGCAGTATTTCGTCGCCAATACGATTGCCGATATCGCCAAGGTGTTTCCCGACTATGAGCTGATCGACTCGCTGGGCTGCCAGAGCGTGGTCAATATGCCGGTCGTGATCGGCGGCGCGCTGATCGGCACGGTCAATATGCTGCATGTCGACGGCTATTATACGCCGGAGCGGGTGCAGATGATCCGCGATGTCATTGCCGTGCCGGCCAAGCTGGCGGCGCTGGTGGCAGCAGACTAGGCCGGTTCACCCTGCCCCCGAGCACCCAGCCCGCAGCGACAGCTGCGGGCTTTCTTTTGGCGTTCCGCTCAGGCCGTCTCACCCCTGCTGCGCTGCAGCACGGCGGCGAAGAAGCCGTCGGTGTCGTGCTGGGCGGGCGTCAGCGACAGGAAATCGGGATGGGCCGAGCCGGCGAGGTCGGGCGCGGCCTGGGGGAGCGGGATGATGCGGAAATCGGGATGGGCGGCAAGAAAGGCGGCCACCTGATCCTCGTTTTCCTCGAGCAGCAGCGAACAGGTGGCATAGACCAGACGCCCGCCGGGACGGACGAGGCGGGCGGCGCTGGCGAGGATCTTTGCCTGTAGCGGCAGCAGGTTATCGAGGCGCGAACCGGCCATGGCGCGCCAGCGGGCATCGGGATTGCGCCGCCAGGTGCCCGTGCCGCTGCAGGGGGCATCGACCAGCACGCGGTCAAAGCCGGCCTTGTGGCGCTTGACCCATTTGTCGGTTTCACTGGCCAGCAGCCGGGTCTGCACATTGTGGATACCGGCCTGGCGGAAGCGCTCGGCGGCGCGCTTGAGACGGCCTTCCATGACGTCGCAGGCGACGACATGGCCCTTATTGGCCATCTGGGCGGCCATGGCGAGGGTCTTGCCGCCGGCGCCAGCGCAGAAATCCACCACGCGATCGCCCGGGCGGGCATCAACCAGCAGGGCGACCAGTTGCGAGCCCTCGTCCTGGATTTCGACGTCGCCAGACTTGAGCATGGGCAGGCGCGCCAGCGACAGGCTTTCGGCGAGCCGAATGCCCTGGGGCGCCAGGGGCGTCGGCTCAGCGCGCAGGCCCAGGGCCCGCAGCGCCGACAGCATGGCCGGGCGGTCGGTCTTGATGGTGTTGACGCGCAGATCGCGCGGCGCGCCGGTGAGCATGGCGGCCATTTCGGGGCCGAAGGCCGTGCCGAAACGGCGCTGCAGCGGGGCCAGCGCCCAATCGGGGCATTCGACGCCTATCGGCTCGGGCATGGCAGGATGGTCGACCGCCCTGCCCTCAAGCTTGCCCAGCAGCGAACGCTCCGGCTCGGTCAGCGCGGCGGGCTCGGCATTTCTGCCAGTGAACAGCGACGCGACCTGGGCCGGCGTCCGCCCCGTGCCCAAGATCAGCCAGGCGAGCAGCCGGCTGCGTGGATGATCCTCGACGCCCTGCCCGGCCAGCCACCAGCCCAGCCGCGCCTGGTGGCGCAGCAGCGCATAGAACAGCGCGATGATCTGGCCACGGTCATCGTCGGCAATGTGGCGGCGGGCGCGAAACCAAGCCGAAACAACGGCGTCGGCGGGGCCGGCGACGGTATCGGATTCATGCAGCAGATCGAGAGTGGCTTGAAGACGGGCGGAGGGCGACACGGGGGGAAGCAGAAATGGAACAGTGCGCGGCACCATAGGCGAAAGCGCAGCGGCTGACCATCCGCTCCCCTGGCTGCGGCGAAAAGCGCGTGGAATAGCTAGCGAAAGACCTGCACCAGGGAGCGGACCAGCTCGGTTTCGAAATCGGGATCATCGAGCAGATGCGGCTTGGTCAGGGCCGCCGACCGGGTGGCCGCGATGACGCCACGCAGGATGGCATGGCGACCCGCGGCAGGCGGGACGCGGGCACAGTCGACAGCGCGGCTGCGTACGGCCTCGACAAAGAGCTCGGTCAGACGCTCCAGCGTGTCATCCAGTAGTGCCGCAAGATCGCGCCGGCTGGCTGCCGCCAGCATCAGCGCGCGCCGCACCTTGACCCGGCCCTTGAAGGGCGTGCGGGCCGCCGCCACCAAAACGCGGGCAAAGCCCTCGACGGTATCGATGTCCGGATCGGCGAGCCGGGCGGCGACCTGCGCCTCCTGGCGCGCCAGTTCGGACCGGATCATGGCCTCGAAGATCGCCTGCTTGTCGGCAAAATAGCGATAGACCGTGCCGACGGAATAGCCGGCCCGAGCCGCAACGTGATTGGTGGTGACATGCCCGTCAAGGGACTGCTCCAAAAGCTGAGCAGTGGCCTCCAGGGTTGTGTCCACCGCCGAGACCGCCCGCTGCTGGCGGGGTATTTTTCGTTCCATCTCAATACCCTATGCGGCGTTCTGACGTGGCAGCGGCCGCCTGAAACCCGAGTAGCCTAGCCTCGGGGAGCCCCCTAGAGTCAAGGGTGAGGACCACAGCCCACGAGGACACGATGCCGCCCCTGAACCCCAAGCTTGCCACCGTCGCGCTTCTGGCGGGACTGGTTTTTGCCCCCGCCATTGCCAATGCCGATGACGTCGCGACAGGCGGCGCGAGCGGAATCTTTGATGATCGCTATTGCGAGATCCTGACCGTTGAGCGGCAGATGCTGGCGCTCAAGGTGACCGTCTACAACACTATCGGGCTCAACGATTGTCCGCAGGAGGGCTGGGATGGCATTGATGCTGCTGCGCTGGCCAAAACACTCAATGTTACCGCGGTGATCAAGAATGGACCGCGGCACTGGACGATCGATGGCATTGTCGGCCGAGGCAGTTCCATCGCCAGCCCCCCGACAACCTTCGGTACCCTGGAGATGACGCAGCGGGCCACGCTGGAGCGCAAGCTGCTCGGCGGTCTCAACGAAGACAATTACTCGCCGCAAGAGGTCGCGCGGGACACCGCGTTCATTTTCGCCGCTGGCAAGCCCGTGTTCGAACTGACCGACCCCACAGGCAATGTCTATATGATGCAATCCTATGCGCAGATCGTGGATCCGTCGCTGACCCTTTCCGACCTTGCAGACCTGGGCAGCCGCCTCGCCCTGCCGCAGGGCTGGGCCTTTTCGACGCGCCTGCTCGATGCCGACTACCGGCTCGAGGCCGATGGGGTTGCCGTCGTCGTGCGGGACGAATTGCAGAATACCTATCAGCGGCGATAGGCGTGAGCCAGGCCGGCGGGCACTGGCTCACCAGCCCTAGCCCGCCGTGGCCATGAGGCTGGCATTGCCACCGGCGGCGGTGGTGTCGATGCAGACGTGGCGCTCGAGCAGCAGGCGGCCAGCGTCGTCCGGACTGGTCAAGAGCGGGATGAGCGTGCCCTGGCGCTGGCTGAGGGCGCGGCGGATGGGAAGCAGATCGGCATCACCGGCAAAGCAGGCGACGGCGTCGAAGCTGTTGCTGTGGGTCAGCGCATCCAGATCGAGCTGGGCCAGCAAAGCCGTGCAGCCGAGGCTGGCGGCGAGAACGGCCTGTTCCTGCTGATCAGCAGAACTGGGCCCGAGGCAAAGCACGCGACCACGCGGGGCGGTATGCATGATGTTGCTCTCGCCGGTGGGGCCCGGCAGCACCAGCGGCGCGCTGTGCGTGGGGCCGGCGGCGGTGGTAAAACGGGGCACGTAATGCGGGCCGCCCGCCTTCGGGCCAGTGCCGGACAGGCCCTCGCCGCCAAAGGGCTGCGAGCCGACCACGGCGCCAATCTGATTGCGGTTGATATAGATATTGCCGGCACGCACGGCGCGGGAGACGGCGCGGACGCGCGAGGAAATGCGGGTATGCATGCCAAAGGTCAGGCCATAGCCGGTATCATTGATATCGGCGATGACGCGGTCGAGTTGGTCGGCCTTGAAGGTGGCGATGTGCAGGACGGGGCCGAAGATTTCTTCGGTGAGATCGCCGATGCCCGAAACGCGCAGTACGGTGGGGGCGACGAAAGTGCCGGCTGATGGCGCCTTCAACTGATGAATCAACTTGCCGGCCTGGGCGTAAGCATCGATATGCGCCTGGATTTTTGCCCTGGCGGCTTCGTCGATAATGGGGCCGATATCGGTGGCCAGTTGCCAGGGATTGCCCAGGGTCAGCTCGTCCATCGCGCCCTTGAGCATCTCGATGGTGCGCGCGGCGGCGTCTTCCTGCAGGTAGAGAATGCGCAGGGCCGAGCAGCGCTGGCCGGCGGACTGGAAGGCCGAGGCCAGGATGTCGCGCACCGCCTGTTCGGGCAGAGCGGTGGAATCAACGATCATCGCATTGAGGCCGCCGGTTTCGGCGATCAGCGGCGCGGTGGGGGACAGATGGGTGGCCATGGCCTCATCAATGCGGCGGGCGGTAGGGAGCGAGCCGGTAAAGACCACGCCGGCAATGGCGGGATGGCTGGTCAGCGCAGTACCGACCTCGCCGGCGCCGGGCAGCAGCTGCAGCGCGTGGGGGGGAATTCCGGCCGCGTGCATCAGCTGGACGGCGCGGTAGGCGATGAGCGGCGTCTGCGGCGCCGGCTTGGCCAGGACCGGATTGCCGGCGACCAGGGCAGCAGCGATCTGGCCAGTGAAAATGGCGAGCGGAAAGTTCCAGGGCGAGATGGCGGCGATGGGTCCGCGGGCGGCAGCCAGCGGCTGGCGCTCAGCCTCGTCGGCATAATAGCGCAGGAAATCGACGGCTTCGCGCAGTTCAGCGACGGCATCGGCCCAGGACTTGCCGGCTTCGCGGGCAAGCAGGGCAAAGAGCTCGGCGCTATTGGCCTCGTAGAGATCTGCCGTGGCGCGCAGGGCGGCCGTGCGGGTGGCGAGGGCGGATTGCGGCCAGGACGAGGCCGTGGCAGCGGCGATGGCGGCGCTCACCGTCTCGGGGGCGGCATTGGTGACGGTGCCGATGCTGTCGGTGGGGTCGGCGGGATTGGTGAGCGGGGTGGCACTGCCCGGCCCAGCATCACTTGACGGCACCACGAGCGGCGCTGCCTGCCACTGCCTGGTCTTGTAGGCGTCGCGAGCGGCTTGCATTGCCGGAAAGGCAATGGGGTCGGTAAGGTCGAGGCCGGCGGAGTTGCGGCGCGGGGCGAAGATGGCCAGTGGCGCGGGAATGGCCGGGTTGGGGATGGCATCGCCCAAGGCCAGGATCTTGCCAATGGGATCTTCGGCAACGACTGCGGCGGGGATGTCTTCATCGGCGATCTGATAGACGAAGGAGCCGTTGGCGCCGTTCTCGAGCAGGCGGCGGACGAGATAGGCCAGCAGATCCTTATGCGCGCCGACCGGGGCATAGATGCGGGTGCGGGTGCCGGCCGTCGTGCGCAGCACATCGTGCAGGCGCTCGCCCATGCCATGCAGGCGCTGGAATTCGTAGCTGTCGGTGCCCTGCCCGGCCGCGTCGGCCAGATGCAGCACGGCCGCAGCAGTATGGGCATTGTGGGTCGCAAACTGGGGATAGATATTGGTCGCGGCAAAGAGGCGGCGAGCGGCAGCCAGATAGCTGATATCGGTGGATGCCTTGCGGGTGAAGACCGGATAGTCGGGAAGGCCCAGCACCTGGGCGCGCTTGATCTCAGCGTCCCAATAGGCGCCCTTGACCAGGCGGACCATGATACGACGATCCAGCGTTTTGGCGGTGGCGTCGAGCCAGTCGATCAGCGGCAGAACGCGCCTGCCATAGGCCTGGACGACGACGCCAAAGCCATCCCAGCCCGCCAGTTCGGGCGTAGCCAGCACTTCGGCAATGATGTCGAGCGAGAGATCGAGCCGGTCGGCCTCTTCGGCATCGATGTTGAAACCCATATTGGCGTTCTTTGCCGCGATGGCCAATTGCCGAGTCAGATCAACCAGTTCGACCATGACACGCTCGCGCTGCGCGAACTCGTAACGCGGGTGCAAAGCCGAGAGCTTGACGGAAATGCCGGGATTGTCGCGCACCGAAGCGGCCGTGCAGCGCGGCGCCAGGCTGGCAATGGCGGCGGCATAGGCGGCGAAATAGCGGGTGGCATCGGCGCTGGTGCGGGCGGCTTCGCCCAGCATGTCATAGGAATAGCGGTAGCCCAGGGCCTCGGGCTTGCGGGCATTGGCAATGGCCTCATCAATGCTGCGGCCAAAGACGAACTGGCTGCCGAGCAGGCGCATGGCCTGGCCGACCGCGGTGCGGATAACCGGCTCGCCCAGCCGGGCGACGGCGCGGTGCAGGGCCGATTTGGGGCCGACTTCGGGATCGCCCAGGACTTCGGCCGTAAGGCTGAGGGCGAGCGAGGAAAAATTGACCAGGCGATTGGAGGAGGCGCCGAAATGGCCGGTCCAGTTGGAGCCGCCCACCTTGTCGTGGATCAGGGCATCAACCGTGTCGGCATCAGGCACCCGCAGCAGGGCTTCGGCCAGCGACATCAGCGCCACGCCCTCATCGGTGGCCAGGCCATATTCAGCCAGGAAGCTCTCCATGAGGCCGAGACGATTGCCCTGGCGCACGGTGGTCACCAGCGTTTCGGCGCGGGCTGAAATGGCGGTGCGTGCGGTAGCGTCAAGGCCGGTATCGGCGATCAGCTGGCGCACCAGACCGGCCTCGTCGGCCAGGTTACGCGCGCGCAATGCCTGGCGGGCGCTGGCGACGGCGGCAACGGGATTGGCGGAAGCAAGCGGATCGGACATGGGCAATTTCCTGTGGGCCGAGCCGGGCACGATTGCCCGGTCCAATCGCCACCGTCGGGGCGTGCCACAGCGCAGAATGCCAGAAGACAAACAGGCCTTTCACCTGTTTGTGTCGCCAGAAGGCACCGCGCGATATAGAATGCGGTACGTCAACAGGACAAACGACCATGAAAACCGTCCGCTACGAGACTTTGGACCAGATCGACAGGCATATTCTCGATATCCTGGCCCAGGATGGGCGGATCAGCGTGGCCGAACTGAGCCGACGGGTGCATCTGAGCAAGACACCCTGCCAGACCCGGATCACGCGGCTGGAGCAGGCTGGCTATATTCTGGGCTATCGTGCGGTCATCGATCCGCGGCGGCTCGGCCTGCCGCATGTGGCCTTTGTCGAGGTCAAGCTCAGCGATACGCGCAAGGCGGCGCTGGCGGCCTTCAACAAGGCCGTGCGGGCGATTCCCGAGGTGGAGCAGGCGCATATGATCGCCTCGAGCTTTGACTATCTGCTCAAGGTGAGGACCAAGGATATTGCCGGCTATCGCGAGGTATTGGGCGAGCGCATCTCGGCGCTGCCGCATGTGGCCCATACATCAACGCATGTGTCGATGGAGGCGGTGAAGGGCGACGAGGAATGAGCGCCGGGCAGTGCGGGAGGCCGGCCGGCTCAGGCGCGCCGCCGCTGGGGCATGGCCAGTGAACCATCGGTATCGGCCTGGCGCCGCCAGAAATCGGTCTCGGCACGAATGGCGCCGAGTCGGGCGCGACGCTGGGCAGTGGCCGTCAGGCGCTGCAGATAAAGGGCGTGATAGCGCTTGAACTGGGTCAGCGCCGCAGGAGCATCGCCCAGGGCCTCGAGAATTTCGGCCAGCTTGGCGGTTGTCGAAATCTGCTGGTCGATCAGGCTGCTGCTGTCGGCCAGTGCGACGGCCTCGGCAGCATTATGGCGGGCTTCGTCGAGGCGCCCGGCGCGAAACAGCACATCGCCCAGCGTATAGAGATATTGGATCCTTAGGCCGATGGCCGGCTCATCGAGCAAATCGGCGCATTGGTCGAGCAGGACGAGGGCCGCATCGCAACTGCCCTGTTGCGCCAGCATTTCGGCATTATTGCCCAAGGCGGCGCGCAGGGTCCAGAAATCGCCACCGCGCTGGGCATGCTGAATGGCGGCGGCGGTGAATTCGATGGCGGCGGCACGCTCATCGAAGACGCGAGCGAGCTCGCCCCTGGTGTCGGCTTCCTTGGCCAGCCTGGCATGGCAGACGCCCAGATTGAGCAGATAATAGGCCGACGCCGCCAAATTGGCCTGCTGGTTGGCAATGGCCACGGCCTGCTCCACCAGATGCATGCCGCGCTCGGCCTCATGGCAGACGGCCAGAACGATGCCCCTGGCATTGAGAGCGAAGGCGAGCATGGCCTCGTTGTCCTCGGCAGTGGCCAGTTCGAGGGCCTGGTCGGCCCGGTCAGCGGCCTCATCGGCCAGACCGAGATCAAGACAGAGCATGGCAGCGACCGCCAAAGCGCGCGCCATTTCCAGACGATTGCCCAGCCGCTTCCACAAGGTCCGGGCGCCCATGGCGCATTCCAGTCCCTGTTCGGCATCGCCGATGCGGTAGCAGCTCCAGGCCATTTCGCAGAGGGCGGCAGCCATGAGATCGGTATTGCCCACGGCGCGCGCATCGCCATAGACGATGCGAAATGCGCTCAAAGCCTCATCAAACCGACCGGCGCGCAGAAGCTGCGTACCGCGGATGAAATCATCGGTCATGACGCGCAGAGCAGACATGGGTGCTCGAAGTGTTGGTCGCGTCGAGCATAGAACAATAGTCTGCTCAAAGTCCTAATGGAGCGCAGAAAAACGTTGCATTTCGTGCTTGGAATGCCGACTGCATGGCGACATTGCGCGGTCGAGGAGGCGCCGGCGGTTAATTGCGCGGCGGCGACCAGAGCGGCGTCTCGCGCTCCAGCGGGGCCATGGACTTGATGTCGTCGCCGCGACGCATGGCGATATTCATACGGAAGCTGTTGCCGATGCGCTCCGAGCGCTCGATGAAGAGCGTGGCGATATCGGGTGGGCAGAGCTCGGTGGCGGTGCGGCGGAAGAGCGCGAGCCAGCGCTGGAAATGGGCGTCGGAAAGTTCGGGAATGGCCAGGTGCTTGGGCATGGGGCGACCGGCATAGCGACCGGTCCCCAGCAGCATGGAACTCCAGAAGTCGGCAATGGTGGCGAGGTGATGCGGCCAGGCCTCGGGGGCGATGACGCGATTGAAGACCGGGCCGAGCAGCGGATCGCGGCGGGCGTCATCATAGAAACGCGCCACCACGGCGGCGATCATGGCTTCATCCAGCCCGGCCGGGGTCTCCCAGCCCACCCGCTGATGCTGGGTGCCGATGGGCGGGCGGGGATTGTCTGTCATGACTCAAACCTCTCGGATGGCGTAGCTGCAGCGGCGGCCGCCCGAGACGATATGCTCGGTGCGCGTGACCTCGGCCTGCGGACCGAGAACGGTGCGAAAGACCTCGAGCTCGGCGCGACAGAAGCCCTGGCAGGCCGTGGCCGCGGCGCAGATGGGGCAGTGATTTTCCAGCAGCAGCAGCGAACCATCCGCCTCTTCACGCCATTCGGCCATATAGCCCTCCTGGCTGCGCAGATCGGCCAGACGGGCCACCTTGTCGCGAAGGGCCGTCGCGTCCGCCATGGCAGCCTCATAGGTGGCGCGCGTCGCCGACTCTCGCGTGGCGATGACGCTGTCGAGGGCGCTCTCGCCCAGCGTGGTGCGGACAATGTCGAGCAGCTGCACGGTGAGGGCGGCATGGGTATCGGGAAAGCGGGCCTGAGCCGCGGGAGTGAGCGCCCAGAGCTGGGTGGGGCGACCCACGCCGCGCGCTTGGCTGGTGGCGATGACAAGGCCGGCCTCGGCCAGGCGGGCCAGCTGCTGGCGCGCAGCCTCACCGGACGTGCCCAGGGCCGTACCAATGACCGACGCCGACAGCGAGCCGTGCATCTTGAGCAGCATGAGCACGCGCTCGGCCGGGTTGCGAGGCGACCAGGCCGAATTGTCCAAGGCGCGGCTTGACATATCGGGCGGAAGGGTTTTCAAAGTCATGACTTGGAATTTAACCGGCATGGCTGCCAAACGCAAGTGTGGCGCCGTGCCCCAATGCTGGAGATCCGTCATGGCTTTCGACCTTCCCGCCCTGCCCTATGCCACTTCTGCCCTCGCTGACCGCGGCATGGGCCAGGAGACCCTGGAGCTGCATCACGGCAAGCACCACCAGGCCTATGTGACGGCGCTGAACGGCTTCGTCGAGAAGAACCCCGATCTGCAGGGCAAGTCGCTCGAGGAGATCGTGCTGTTTGCCAAGGACAAGCCGGACCTGGCGCCGGTATTCAACAATGCCGGCCAGCATTGGAACCACGTGCATTTCTGGAACGCGCTATCGCCCCAGGGCGGGCAGCTGCCCGGCAAGCTCGAAGCCAAGATCGTCGCGGATTTCGGCTCGGTGGCGGCCTTCAAGGATGCGTTCAAGACCGCGGCAACGACCCAGTTCGGTTCCGGCTGGGCCTGGCTGGTGCTGGGCCAGGACGGCAAGCTCAAGACCACCAAGACCGCCAATGGCAGCAATCCGCTGGCGACCGGCGAGGGCAAGCCCCTGCTCGGCCTGGACGTGTGGGAGCACAGCTATT
>CAXBHD010000083.1:0-12223 GCA_963975335.1 uncultured Devosia sp.
TGAACTATATTCCCGGCCCGGCCATTGCAGCGGCGGAGTAGCTTTCGGCGTCGCCGGAGCGTTTACGAGCCGTCGCTATCGACGGGCAAAATGAACCTTGGACCGCCTGCCCCCTCTCCCCTGAGGGGAGAGGGTTGGGGTGAGGGGTTCAGATTGGGGGCAAAGCGGCAAGCGAACCCCTCACCCGGCGCTGCGCGCCGACCTCTGCCCTCAGGGGAGAGGTGAACTGGAGGCTGAGGCCATGGCCAAGATTGAACCGATTCCCGTCACCCTGATCAGCAGTCCCGGTCGGTTGCTGGCGCTCGATGCCGGCACGGTGCTGCTGCGCCTGCCGGCCAATAGCGGGCATGGCCATGCCGATGGCGAGCATTGCATTGCCTGCGCCACCCGGACCGATGTGCGGGCGCTGCTCTATGACCTGCTCGAAGAGGTCAAGCGCGGCATGCGCCCGGCCTTTACCCGCGTCGTGGTCGATGCCAGCGCCCTGCCCGACGCATCCATGGTGGTTGCGGCGCTGACCGGCAAGCTGCCGGCCCAGGCGCTGCGCGACCACAGCGTGGCGCGGCTGTTCTATCTGGCCGATGCAGCGTAGACTTTCCTGGCCGTAGCCAATCGGTTACGGTTTGAGGCTGGAGTTGAGCATGGCCAAGACGGCGATCGCCCTGGCGCTGGGCAGTGGGGCGGCCCGCGGCTGGTCCCATATCGGGGTCATCGACGTGCTGACCGAGGCGGGCATCAAACCGGACATTATCTGTGGCACCTCGATGGGGGCGCTGGTGGGCGCCGTGCATGCCAGCGGGCGGCTGGAGGCGCTGCGAGACTGGGCGATGGAGGCCGACTGGCGCGCCGTGGCCGCCATGGTCGATATCAATGTCCTGGGCGGCGGGCTGGTCGATGGCGCCAATATCGTCAAGTGGCTGACCGGCCTGGGCCTGCCCGAGAGCATCGAGGGGCTCGATATCCCCTTTACGGCGGTGGCTACCGATATCGGCAGCGGGCGGGAAATCTGGCTGCAGTCGGGCCCGCTGGCGCCAGCCATACGCGCCTCGATCGGCATGCCGGGGCTGTTCAGCCCGACCCCGATCGAGGGCCGCTGGCTGGCCGATGGCGGCCTGGTCAATCCGGTGCCGGTATCGCCCTGTCGCGCCATGGGGGCCGACTATATCATTGCCGTCAATCTCAATGACGACCTGCTGGGGCGCAAGCTGGTAACCGACCCCGCGCCGGCACCGGCCGACCTGCCCAAGCCCGAAACCCTGCTCGACCTGATCCGCTCGATCCCGGCCTCGGTACAGGCGCAGATGTCATCGCTCAGCTTTTTCGGTGCCGGCAGCCAGACGCCCGGCTATTTCGACGTGCTGACCAATGCCATCGACATCATGCAGGACCATATCACCCGTTCGCGCCTGGCCGGCGAGCCGCCCCATGCCATGATCCTGCCCGCGGTCAGCACAATTGGCCTGCTGGAATTTCACCGGGCCGCCGAGGCCATTGCCGCAGGTCGGGCGGCCGCCGAGCGGGCCCTGCCCGCCATCGAAGCCCATTTGGGCACGCTGCCGCGGGGCTGAAGCCCCGCCTTCAGGCGGGAAAGGGCTGCAGCGGCGTGTCGGCCCGCAGATAGAGCGGATGCTTGGGCGAGCCATCGGCATTGATGCCGAAACACCAAAGGGTAATGCCATCGGCGCGCAAGGCCGCCACCAGCTCCCGGCCGGCCGGGGCCAGCGCCTTGTTGAGCTTGCCGTGGCACAGCACGACGCGATCGGCCCCGGCAGCAGCCTGGCGAATGATGGGCAGATTGGCCGGCGAGACCGCCGCGACGCCAGGCGCCAGCAGACTTTTCGGATCGGTGGCGCGGTAATCGCCGACATTGGCCTTGACCATGGCCGAGAAGCCTTCCCGCCGGGCGAAGACCCATTCGCGCGCGCAGGTGGGATCGTTTACCGACGCATCGGCCGTGCTGGGATTCATGCCGATGAACAGCATGTAGCGGGTGGGAAAGGTGTCGCCGGTCCAGCGCCGCATCAGCTGGCGATAGCGCCCGTCGGGGCTGAAGCTGGCATCGCCATTGACGCCCGGCAGCAGCGCCAGACGCACCTTGCCGCCGGGATCGTGACTGGTGGCCGTCATCTGGCTCGCCTTAGGCCGTGAGGTCGCTCGGGGGCACGAGGCCATTGATCAGGCTGGCCGTGGTGACCGTATTGGCCAGCAGGCAGGCAATGGTCATGGGGCCGACGCCGCCGGGCACGGGGGTAATGGCGCCGGCCACGGCGCTGGCAGAGGCGAAGTCGACGTCCCCCAATAGGCGCGTCTTGCCGGGGCCGCGTTCGGGCGCATCGATGCGGTTGATGCCGACATCGATGACGGTGGCGCCCGGCTTGATCCAGTCCCCCTTGATCATTTCCGGCCGGCCGACCGCGGCAATGACGATATCGGCCTGGCGCACGATGGCTGGCAGATCCTGGGTGCGCGAATGGGCCATAGTGACGGTGCAGTTCTCGCGCAGCAGCAGCTGGGCCATGGGCTTGCCCACCAGGTTGGAGCGGCCGACCACCACGGCATGCAGGCCCGAGAGATCCCCCAGCTGATCGCGCAGCAGCATCAGGCAGCCCAGCGGCGTGCAGGAAACCGGGCCCGGCAGGCCGATGACCAGCTTGCCGACACTGGCCGGGGTGAAGCAGTCGACATCCTTGGCCGGATCAATGGTCTCGATGATCTTTTTGGAATCGATGTGATCGGGCACGGGCAATTGCACGAGAATGCCGTGAATGGCCGGGTCGGCATTGAGCTTTTGCACCAGCGCCAGCACTTCGGCCTCGCTGACGGTTTCGGCCAGTTCGTACTTTTCCGAATACATGCCCATTTCGACGGTCTGCTTGGCCTTTTGCGCGACATAGACCTGGCTGCCGGGATCATGGCCGACAATGACCACGGCCAGGCCCGGCGTCAGGCCGTGCTCGGCCTTGAGGCGCGCCACATGGCCGGCGATCCGACCGCGCAGGCCTTCGGCGAAGCTCTTGCCATCAATGATGCGGGCGGTTGTCGTGTCGGTCATGGCGGGCTCCGGGCGTCGTGCTGGTGGGGCCTGCGCAGCGGGCAGGACCGCGATTGATGGCCCTCCCATAGCCCAGCTGCCCGGTCCCGGCAAAAGCAAACTCGCCGGCAGGCAACAAAAAGACCGCCAAGACATCGCTGTCCTGGCGGCCCTGGAACGATCGGCCTACCGCACTGTTGAGGGCTTGGGGGACAAGCGGCCAGCACGACGTTCCTCGCTCACCGGTTGCATGGGGTCGTTTGCGATTCCAGTGAACTGGCTCAGTAGATGGTGGACAATTGCGGCGATAAAAGTGCCCATCACTCGGATGTGACAGAAGCGCAAAATCACCCCTGGAGTTGAAGCGGCGAACAGAAGCTGTCATCAGAAAAGGCTAGACGTTGCCGGATATGCAACGCGATTCCGCCGAGGGCGGGTTTCAATCCGGAATCCCGCGAGATGAAAGAGACAATATGACCACGATCAGCCCGCCGCGTGCCGAAACGCAATCCTTCACCGATCCCGAGAAGGCATGGGCCTATCTGGCCGAGATCTATCACCGCAATACCGGGTTTATTCGCAACCATCTGGCGACGCTGACCAAGGGCGTGGTGCCCGAGGGGCGCATCCGCGCCTGCTATCCGCAGATCGAGGTGCGGTCCACCAGCTATAGCCGGCATGAAAGCACCCTGCCCTATGGCTTCCTGCATACGCCGGGGCTCTACCGCACCACGGTGACGGCGCCGGACCTGTTCCGTACCTATTTCGTCGAGCAGTTCACCGTCATTCTCAAGAATCATGGCGGCACCATCGATATCGGGGAGTCCGACACGCCGATCCCGCTGCACTTTGCCGTGCCGGCCAATGAGCGGATCGATGGCGAGGCGCTCAACGCCCTCAATATCCCGCTGCGCGACGTGTTCGATGCGCCCGATCTGGGCAATACCGATGACGAGATCGCCAATGGCACTTTCGTGCCGCCGCGGGGCGGCCCCTATCCGCTGGCTGCCTTCACCGCGCCGCGGGTGGATTATTCGCTGTTCCGGCTCAGCCACTATACCGGCACGGACGCGGCGCATTTCCAGAACTTCGTCATCTTCACCAATTATGCCTTCTATATCGACGAGTTCTGCCGCATCGCCAAGGATCACCTGGCCAGCGGCCATGCCCATTACGAGAGCTTCATCGAGCCGGGCAATGTGGTGACCGACAATGCGCTGACCGGGGGCAAGGTCGAAGGCACCGCCCCGGTGCGCGCGCCACAGATGCCGGCCTATCACCTGACGGCGCCCAATGGGCGCGGCATTACCATGGTCAATATCGGCGTCGGCCCGTCCAACGCCAAGACCATTACCGACCATATTGCCGTGCTGCGGCCGCATGCCTGGATCATGCTGGGCCATTGCGCCGGCCTGCGCAATTCGCAGGAACTGGGCGATTATGTGCTGGCCCATGCCTATGTGCGCGAGGATCATGTGCTCGATGCCGACCTGCCGCTGTCGGTGCCGATCCCGGCTTTGGCCGAGGTACAGGTGGCGCTCGAGCAGGCCGTGCATGAAGTGACCCAGACACAGGGGCTGGAAACCAAAAAGATCATGCGTACCGGCACGGTGGCGACGTTTGATAACCGCAACTGGGAACTGCGCGACCAGGCCGAGATCACCCAGCGGCTGAGCCAGTCGCGCGCCGTGGCGCTGGACATGGAAAGCGCCACGATTGCCGCCAATGGTTTCCGCTTCCGCGTGCCCTATGGCACCCTGCTCTGCGTGTCCGACAAGCCGCTGCATGGCGAGCTCAAGCTGCCCGGCATGGCCTCGGACTTCTACCGCACGCAGATCAACCGGCACCTGCAGATCGGGTTGCGGGCCATGGAAATCCTGCGCGACCAGCCGCCCGAGCGCCTGCATTCGCGCAAGTTGCGCAGTTTCGCCGAGACGGCGTTCCAGTAGACGTCGACAACAAAAAAGCCCGGTGTCACCACCGGGCTTTTCGCATTTCGACGGACCGATCAGCGGCCCTTGACCACCGAATAGCCGGCATATTTGGCCGACGAGCCGAGCTGCTCCTCGATGCGGATCAGCTGGTTATACTTGGCCAGGCGATCGGAACGGCTGAGCGAGCCGGTCTTGATCTGACCGCAGTTGAGCGCCACGGCCAGGTCGGCAATGGTGGAATCCTCGGTTTCGCCCGAGCGATGCGACATGACCGAGGTATAGCCGGCGCGATGCGCGGTATCGACGGCATTGAGGGTTTCGCTGAGCGAGCCGATCTGGTTGACCTTGACCAGAATGGAATTGGCGACGCCCATCTTGATGCCCGAAACGAGGCGGGCGGTATTGGTGACGAAGAGATCATCGCCGACCAGCTGCACCTTGTCGCCAATGGCGTCGGTCAGGGCCTTCCAGCCCTCCCAGTCATCCTCGGCCATGCCGTCTTCGATGGTGATGATGGGGTAGCGGGCAGCCAGGTCCGCCAGGAAGGCGACGTTTTCGTCGGAGGACAGCGACTTGCCCTCGCCGAGCATCTCGTATTTGCCATTCTTGAAATATTCGGTGGCGGCGCAATCGAGGCCGAGGAAGACGTCCTCGCCAGGCTTGTAGCCGGCCTTTTCGATCGAGCGCATGATGAAGCCGAGGGCTTCGTCGGCCGATTTGAGGTTGGGGGCGAAGCCGCCTTCATCGCCGACCGAGGTGTTGAAGCCTTCGGCCGAGAGGTTCTTCTTGAGGGTGTGGAAGATTTCCGAGCCGATGCGCACGGCGTCGGCCAGGTTTTCCGCGCCAGCGGGCAGGATCATGAATTCCTGCATGTCGATCGGGTTGTCGGCATGCTCGCCGCCATTGATGATGTTCATCATCGGCACGGGCAGGACATGGGCATTGGGGCCGCCGATATAGCGGTAGAAGGGCAGTTCGCTCGACTCGGCTGCGGCCTTGGCCACGGCCAGCGAGACGCCCAGAATGGCATTGGCGCCCAGGCGCGACTTGTTGGGCGTGCCATCGAGCTCGATCATGGCCTGGTCGACGCCGAGCTGGTCGAGCGCGTCCATGCCCTGGATCTCGTCGAAGATCACCGAATTGATATTCTCGACGGCCTGGGTCACGCCCTTGCCATTGTATTTCTGGCCGCCATCGCGCAGCTCGACGGCTTCATGCGCGCCGGTCGAGGCACCCGATGGCACGGCCGCGCGGCCGAAACTGCCGTCGTCGAGCACAACATCAACTTCGACCGTGGGATTGCCGCGGCTGTCATAGATCTGGCGGCCGGTGACGTGGATGATGGAAGACATGGAAAGCCCTTCTGGTGTGGGTGCACGCGATTGCTGGCTCTCTGTTAGACGCCCCCCATGACAAGGAAAAGAGGGGACCTCGAAAAAATCGGCCTTTCGACCCCCGGCGCGACGCCAGCAGGCGCCTTGGCGGTGGCGCCGCAGGTGGGACGCAGCTAACATGTCAGCATGTTCGAGGAGGAACCCATGACCAAAAGCCTGATCAAGCAGGTCGCGCATGCCTGTATTTTCGCCCATGACCTGGCAGCGACCGAGGCCTTCTACCGCGATGTGCTGGGCATTCCCGTTGCTTTCACCTTCATGCGCGGCGAGGAACGCATCGGCTTTTACCTCGATCTGGGGGCGCGCACATTCATCGAGGTGTTCAGCAAGGCCAGCGCCCGATTCGACGAGACCAACCAGATCAATCATATCTGTCTCGAGACCGAGGATATGGATGGTCTGCTGGCGCAGGTGCGGGCGCAGGGCGTCACCATTACCGACAAGAAGCTGGGCGTCGACGGCACCTGGCAGGCCTGGACGGCCGACCCCAACGGGGTCAAGCTTGAGATCTTCCAATATACCGGCGACAGCCTGCAGTTCAAACCGGCCGGCAGCGTTTGCCAGGTCAACTGGTAAAGCTGGAGGCTTCACGCCCTTGTGGTTGAAATCGGGAGCCATGCTCTTGATTTCGCCGCAAGTTTTGCCGAGGCATGGGGCATGTTCATCCGCCCCCTGCTGCTCGCCGCCCTTGTTGCTTTTCCTTTGCCCAGCCTGGCGCAGGAGGAGAAGCTAGCCACCCTGCTGGAACGCGCCGCCGCGCTTGAGCCGCTCGAAACGGTGATCGTGGCGCAGGACGGCGATATCCTTGCCGAACGTGGTTATGACGGCCATTCCCTGACCGATCCGACCAATATCAAATCGGCCTCCAAGACGGTGGTTGCGGCGCTGATCGGCATTGCCATCGACAAGGGCCTGCTCGAAGGCGTCGACCAGAAGCTTGTCGAGCTGCTGCCCGATGATCTGCCGGAAAATGCCGATCCGCGCCTCAGCGCGGTCACAGTCGGCAATCTGCTGTCGATGCAGGCGGGGTTGCGACCGACATCGGGCCCCAATTACGGGCGCTGGGTGGCCAGCCGCAACTGGGTGCGCGCGGCCCTGGACCAACCCTTCACCGCCGATCCGGGCGGGCCGATGCTCTATTCCACCGGCTCAACGCATCTGCTGTCGGCCATCCTGACCAAGGTCAGCGGCGCTTCGAGCCTGGCCAATGCGCGCGACTGGTTCGCCGCGATCGAGGATTTCGGCATTGGCGGCTGGGAGCGCGACCCGCAGGGGATTTATCTCGGCGGCAACCAGATGGCGATGAGCCCGCGCTCGCTGCTGGCCTTTGGCGAAGTGTTCCGTAACGGCGGCCTTGCGGCCGATGGCACGCGCGTGCTGTCGGCGGACTGGATCGAGCAGTCCTGGACCGCCCGGACCAGCTCGCACTATACCGGGGACGGCTATGGCTATGGCTGGTTCCTGAGCCGGATCGGCGGCGCCGAGGTGCGCTATGCCTGGGGCTATGGCGGGCAAATGCTCTATATCGTGCCCGCGCTCGAACTCAGCGTGGTGATGACCTCGGATGAGGGGTCGCCCTCGGCCGGCAATGGCTATCGCGATGCCCTGCATGACCTGCTGGCCGAGATCATTGCGGCTGTGCGCGAAGATGGGGCCGCGCCAGCGGAGGGGGATAGCCCGCTCCCGGCGCAACCGGACGATGTGCCTAGCCGCGGGGATGCGGCGCTGCCACCTGCCCCTGTGCCAGCAGCCAGCTGACCGATTCCTGCACCGCCTCGAGCGAAGTATAGCGCGGGGCATAGCCCAGCAGGCGCCGACCCTTGTCGATCGAGCAATTGGGTGAGCGCGCGACATGTTCCCAGGTGGCCTGGGCCTCCTCGGGATCCTGCTGTTGTGCCCATTCGGCATAGGGCGCGAAAGCCAGGTTGGGCTGATGCCCGAACCAGCGATACATGGCCTCGGCATAGCCGCGCAGCGTCAGCGCCGCTTCCGAGACGGCGTGGAAAGCCTCGCCCAGCGCCGCCTGGCGATTGTCGATGGCGCGCATCACCAATTGGGCGATGTCGTCGGCATGGACGTGGTGGACGGTTTCCA
Source organism: uncultured Devosia sp. (assembly GCA_963975335.1). GTDB lineage: Bacteria > Pseudomonadota > Alphaproteobacteria > Rhizobiales > Devosiaceae > Devosia. The sequence continues at coordinate 8,454 of CAXBHD010000083.1, forward strand.
TGCCGAAATTGGGCAGTTGTAGCGTCTCGTTGCGGGCTATGGTGCTGAACACCGCCGGATTGAAATGCCCCGCCGGATTGAGCGGCGCCCAGCCGGGGCCGACGATATGGCCGGGATGCAGGATGGTCACCGGAAAGCCCTGCAGCCGGGCGCGGGCCAGGAGGTCGGCCTCGATATCAGCCTTTTGCACGCCATAGTCGCCGAAGGGATATTTGGCGGCCGATTCCGGCGTCGGCACCACGGCCGAAGTGCCATGTGTCCAGATGGTGCCGATATGGATGAAGTGGCTGATCGTGCCGGCCAGGGCCTCGACCAATTGGCGATTGCTGGCGGGGGTGAAGCAGATGCAGTCAACGACCACATCGGCCCCGAGCGCGGCGATGGCGGTGCCGAAGCTGCCACTGGCTTCCTCGGCGTCGCGGTCGAGCGACACCCTCTGGACGTGGTTCCAGACCGGGCTCTGCTGATAGGGCTGGGCCTGGCCGCGGCTGACCGCGATGACCGCATGGCCGGCCATGACGAGGCGCGGTACCAGGTAAGTGCCGATATGGCCGGTGGCGCCGATGACGACGATCTTGCTCATGACTTATCCTGATCCTTGTCGTCGCGCTGGTGTCCGGCAATGCGCTTGTCGGCCAGTGCCTTCTCGGCAGCCGACAGCTGCTTTTCCGCCTTGGTACGGCCGAACAGCAACCGGTTCTGTGCCGCCTGCGCGTCTTTTTCGGCGCGGCCCTTCTGCTTGCGGATGGTTTTGAGGCTGATGATGTCGGCCATGGCGCGCTCCTCCGGAGGCTCTGGTTAGCATGTCGACGGGCCTCGGCCAACGCCCGTCGCGCGCACTTCCGCAGGCCCGTAAATGCTCTGTTGCGTAGTTTACCGGTTGGCAATGCAGGCGTTTGTACGAATTGCCGCATTTAGCGCCCCTCGCTTGACTGGCTGCGGGACATCAGGGTCCGCGGAGAGGCGAGATGACTGACGAGATGCTGGGGGGCGAGCCGCTGCGGCCGTCAATGCGCGAGGCTGGCGCCGGATTGCTATGGTACCCGCTGGCCGAAGCGGTGACACCGCTGATGACCACCAGGGGCAAATATGCCAATCGCTATCCGCGCGGCGCGGTGGTTCACTATACCGCCGGCCACGACCGGAGCGAAGACGATGCCCGAGGCACGCTGTCCTGGGGGCGGCAGCAGGGCTACTGCTTTTTCGTGATCGGCCCGACCGGCAGGGTCTACCAGTCCTTCCCCCTCGATGAATGGGGCTATCATGCCGGCGAATCGCACTGGCCCGGCCTGGGCTCGAGCGTCAGCTCCAAGCTGGTGGGGATCGAGATATGCAGCCCGGGCCTGCTGGACGCCAACCGCAAGAGCTGGTTCGGCACAAGCTATGACAAGGCCGATACGCGCGAGGTGACCGAGGCCAAATATGGCTGCCCGACGGGCATCTACAAAGCCTATGACGCGGCCCAGGAAGAGGCCTTGATCCGCCTGCTGGCCTGGCTCAGGCGCAACAACCCCACCGTTTTCGATACCGAATATGTGCTGGGCCATCACGAAGTGTCAGGCAAGCTGGGCATCGGACGCTGGCGCAAGGCCGATCCGGGCGGCTCGCTTTCCATGACCATGGATGCGCTGCGCGAGACCCTGGCCAACGCGGATTGAGGGTGCTGGCGGCGCCAACCCCAGCATGGTGACGCCTAGTCGCGGGGGCGCGGCAGCGCCAGATAGACGCTGTCGCACCATTCGTCGCCGAGCAGGAAAGTATTGCTGGCGCGACCGGTTTCGCGGAAGCCGAGCTTGTGCAGGACCCTCAGGGAGGCGGCGTTGCGCGGGTCGACATCGGCCTTGAGCTCGGCGGTATCCGTGCCGGCGAAGAGATGGGCAATCACGGCGCGGGAGGCCTCGCTGGCAAAGCCGCGGCCCCAGAATTGGGGATGGATGATAAAGCCGAAATCGGGCAGGCGCCCTGCCCCGACCTCGCCGACCACCTGTCCATCCCATTCGATGACGAAGTGCTGGCCGCCGCTCAATTCACGCTCGACCATGCGTTCGAGCCAGGCCCTGGTGACGGTGCTATCGGCATGCGGCAGCGTCGACCAGTAACGCATGGCTGACGGGTTCGACATGATCTCGAAAAAGGCATCGAGATCACCCGGTGTCGGGCGGCGCAGCTGCAGGCGCGCCGTGCGCAACTGCATCAGACCAGCCGGCTCTGGTCCATGGCTGCCGCGATGAAGCTGGCAAACAGCGGATGCGGCTCGAAGGGCTTGGACTTGAGCTCGGGATGGAACTGCACGCCGATGAACCAGGGGTGATCGGTGCGCTCGACGATTTCGGGCAGCTTGCCATCGGGCGAAACGCCGGAGAACAGCAGGCCGTTTTTTTCGAGCAGCTTGCGATAGTCCATGTTCACCTCATAGCGGTGACGATGGCGCTCGGAAATGCGGGTGGTGCCATAGATGTCGGCGACGCGGCTGCCGCGGGTGAGCTGGGCCGGATAGGCGCCCAGGCGCATGGTGCCGCCGAGGTCACCGTCATTGGCGCGCTTTTCGGTGTCGTTGTCCTTGACCCATTCGGTCATCATGCCAACGATCGGCTCCTTGGTGGGGCCGAACTCGGTCGAAGAGGCATTCTTGATGCCGGCGGTGTTGCGCGCCGCCTCGACGCAGGCCATCTGCATGCCAAAGCAGATGCCGAAATAGGGCACGTCCTTGACGCGGGCAAAGCGGGCCGCCTCGATCTTGCCGGCCGAACCGCGCTCGCCAAAGCCGCCGGGCACCAGGATGCCGTGTACATGCTCGAGATAGGGTGCCGGATCGTCGCGCTCGAAGACTTCCGAATCGATCCACTGCAGGTTGACCTTGACCTTGTTGGCGATGCCGCCATGGGTCAGGGCTTCGGAAAGGGATTTATAGGCGTCCTTGAGGCCGGTATATTTGCCGACAATGGCAATATTGACCTCGCCCTCGGGGCTGTGCAGGCGATTGGAAACGTCCTGCCAGGCGGTCAGATCGGGCTCGGGCGCATCCTTGATGCCGAAAGTGGCGAGCACTTCGCGATCGAGGCCCTCATGGTGATAGGCCAGCGGCACGTCATAGATCGAGCCGACATCGAGGCCCTGGATGACGGCGCTCTCGCGCACATTGCAGAACAGGCTGAGCTTCTTCTTCTCGCCATCGGGGATGGGCCTGTCGCATCGTACCAGCAGCACGTCGGGCGCGATGCCGATGGAGCGCAGCTCCTTGACCGAATGCTGGGTCGGCTTGGTCTTGAGCTCGCCGGCCGAGGGAATATAGGGCATCAGCGTCAGGTGCAGGTAGCAGGTGTCGCCGCGCGGGAGGTCATTGCCCAGCTGGCGAATGGCCTCGAAAAAGGGCAGGCCCTCAATGTCGCCGACGGTGCCGCCGATTTCCACGAGGACGAAGTCGAAATCCTCATTGCCCTCGATGACGAAGTTCTTGATGGCGTCGGTGACGTGGGGAATGACCTGGACGGTGGCGCCGAGATACTCGCCCTTGCGCTCCTTGGCCAGGATATCGGAATAGATGCGACCGGTCGTGATATTGTCGCGCTTGTTGGCGGCGCGGCCGGTGAAGCGTTCGTAGTGGCCCAGATCCAGATCGGTCTCGGCGCCGTCATCGGTGACGAAGACCTCGCCGTGCTGGGTGGGCGACATCGTGCCCGGATCGACATTGAGATAGGGGTCGAGCTTGCGCAGGCGGACCTTGTAGCCACGCGCCTGCAGGACGGCGCCGAGCGCCGCCGATGCAAGAC
>CAXBHD010000084.1:0-12147 GCA_963975335.1 uncultured Devosia sp.
GCCAAGGTTCCCGATCTCAACGCACATCAAACACAGAGCTTCTTTTCCAAACTCGATGATGGCGAGGGTGTCGCCCAGCAGAACGCTGACGGCCCCAGCTGGAGCCGCAAGGACTGGCCGCAGGCCGCCAATGGCGAGCTGGTCAGCGCGCTGGACGGCAATTGGGGCGATATCGCGGTCAAGACCGAAAAGGCCATCAGCAAGAAGGCCGAGGCGCTCGGGGTCGAAAAATCCAGCGTCGCCGACGTGCTGCAGGCCACGCGTGATTCGATCCGCGCCATCATGATGATCCGGGCCTATCGCATGCGCGGGCATCTGCATGCCGATCTCGACCCGCTCAAGATGAAGGCCGAAGACCCGGCGCCCGAACTCGACCCCAAGAGCTATGGCTTCACCGAGGCCGACTATAGCCGCAAGATTTTCATCGACAACTATCTGGGCCTTGAATACGCGACGATCCCGGAAATGCTGGCGATCCTGCAGCGCACCTATTGCGGTACGCTGGGCATTGAGTTCATGCATATTTCCGATCCTGAAGCCAAGCAGTGGATCCAGGAGCGCATCGAGGGGCCGGACAAGGAAATCTCCTTCACGCCCGAGGGCAAGAAGGCGATCCTGGCCAAGCTGATCGAGGCCGAAGGCTTCGAAAAGTTCATCGATGTCAAATATACCGGCACCAAGCGCTTCGGCCTGGATGGCAGCGAGGCCACCATTCCGGCGCTCGAGCAGATCATCAAGCGCGGCGGCGCGCTGGGCATCAAGGATATCGTGCTGGGCATGGCCCATCGCGGCCGCCTCAATGTGCTGACGCAGGTCATGCAGAAGCCGCATCGCGCCCTGTTCCATGAATTCAAGGGCGGCGCCTTCTATCCCGACGATGTCGAGGGTTCGGGCGACGTGAAGTACCATCTGGGTGCCTCGTCGGACCGCGACTTCAACGGCAACAAGGTGCATCTGTCGCTGACGGCCAATCCAAGCCATCTCGAAATCGTCGATCCGGTGGTGCTGGGCAAGTCGCGCGCCAAGCAGGACCAGCACATTGCCCCGCTGGGCAAGCTGGTCAATATCCCCACCGAGGGCAAGCCTGACCGCTCGATGGTGCTGCCGCTGCTGATCCATGGCGATGCCGCCTTTGCCGGGCAGGGCGTGATCGCCGAATGCCTGGGCCTTTCCGGCCTCAAGGGGCACCGGACCGGCGGCTCGATCCACTTCGTGATCAACAACCAGATCGGCTTTACCACAAGCCCGATGTATTCGCGCTCCTCGCCCTATCCCACCGACGTCGCCAAGATGATCGAGGCGCCGGTGCTGCATGTGAATGGCGATGATCCCGAAGCGGTGGTGTTTGCCGCCAAGGTGGCGGTGGAATATCGCCAGAAGTTCGGCAAGCCGGTCGTGATCGACATGTTCTGCTATCGCCGGCATGGCCATAACGAGGGCGACGAGCCCAGCTTCACCCAGCCGCTGATGTATTCCAAGATCCGCGCGCACAAGACGACGCTCGAGATCTATTCGGAAAAGCTGGTGGGCGAAGGCCTGCTGAGCAATGCCGAGATCGACCAGCTCAAGGCCGACTGGCGCGCGACGCTGGAAAAGGAATTCGAGGCCGGCCAGGACTATCGTCCCAACAAGGCCGACTGGCTCGATGGCGCCTGGAAGGATTTCCGGCCTGCCGATGCCGAGGGGCCGCGCCGCGGCGAGACCGGGGTCGAGATCGACCGCCTGGTCAAGATCGGCACGGCGCTGACACGCGTTCCCGAGGGCTTCAACGTCCACAAGACGGTCAAGCGCTTCATGGACAATCGCCTGGCGGCCATCGAATCGGGCGAGGGCATCGACTGGGCCACGGCCGAGTCGCTGGCTTTCGGCACGCTGGTGACCGAAGGCCATCCGGTGCGCCTTTCCGGCCAGGACGTCGAACGCGGCACGTTCAGCCAGCGCCATTCGGTGCTCAATGACCAGCTGGTCGACAACAAGACCTATACGCCGCTCAACAATCTGGACCCCGAGCAGTGCCGCTACGAAGTCATCAATTCGATGCTGTCGGAAGAGGCGGTGCTGGGCTTTGAATATGGCTATTCGCTGGCCGAACCCAAGGCGCTGACCATCTGGGAAGCCCAGTTCGGCGACTTCGTGAATGGCGCGCAGGTGGTGATCGACCAGTTCATCTCCTCGGGCGAGCGCAAGTGGTTCCGCATGAGTGGCCTCGTGATGCTGCTGCCGCATGGCTATGAAGGCCAGGGCCCCGAGCATTCCTCGGCGCGTCCCGAGCGCTTCCTGCAGCTGTGCGCGGAAGACAATATGCAGGTTGCCAACTGCACCACGCCGGCCAACTATTTCCACGCCTTGCGCCGGCAGGTGACGCGCGACTTCCGCAAGCCGCTGATCCTGATGACGCCCAAGAGCCTGCTGCGCCACAAGCGGGCGACGTCGGGCCTGGTCGAAATGGGGCCCGATTCGTGCTTCCACCGCCTGCTCTGGGACGATGCCGAAGCCCCGGGCCTGCCCAAGACCACGACCAAGCTCACCAGCGACGAGAAAATCCGCCGCGTCGTGCTGTGCACGGGCAAGGTCTATTATGACCTGCTCGAAGAGCGCGAGAAGAAGGGTATCGACGATATCTATCTGCTGCGTATCGAGCAGCTCTATCCGTTCCCGGCCAAGGCGCTGCTGGACGAATTGAACCGCTTCAAGAATGCCGAAGTCATCTGGTGCCAGGAAGAACCCAAGAATATGGGTGCCTGGGCCTTCATTCAGCCCTATGTTGAATGGGTATTCGACCAGATGGGCCGGACCGGCCAGCGCGTGCGCTATACCGGTCGTCCGGCTTCTGCATCCACGGCAACGGGCTTGATGCGTACGCATCTGGCACAGCTGCAGGCCTTCCTCGACGAAGCCTTGGCGCAATAAAAGGACTATACATGTCGACTGAAATCCGCGTGCCGACGCTGGGCGAAAGCGTCACCGAAGCCACTATCGGGCAGTGGTTCAAGAAGGTTGGCGACAGCGTCGCCGCCGATGAACCGATTGTCGAACTGGAAACCGACAAGGTCACCATCGAGGTGCCGGCGCCTGCCGCCGGCGTGCTCGAGGCGATTGCCGCCCAGCAGGGCGAGACGGTCGATGTGGGCGCGCTGCTCGGCGCCATTGGCGGCGCTGCCGGCGCCACCGTGACCGCCAAGCCGGCTGCCGCGCCTGCGGCGGAGGCCAAGGCGGCTGCGCCGGCCAATAATGCGGCCGGTCCTGAAGAGATCAAGCCCGAGCCGGCCGCACAGCCGGTGACGGCGAGCGATCGCGCGCCTGCTCCCTCGGCACAGAAGATGATTGCCGAAAAGGGCCTTGATGCCGGCAGCATTGCCGGTTCGGGCAAGTCGGGCCAGGTGCTCAAGGAAGACGTGCTGTCGGCGATGAACAAGCTCAATGCGGCACCGGCTGCCGCCCCTGCGGCCAAGCCCGCCGAGGCCAAGGCGCCGGCGGCGCCGCGCGCTCCGGTCGATGAAGGTGCGCGCGAAGAACGCGTGAAGATGAGCCGGCTGCGCCAGACCATTGCCCGCCGCCTCAAGGATGCGCAGAACAGCGCCGCCATGCTGACCACGTTCAACGAGGTGGACATGGCGCCGGTCATGGCGCTGCGGACGCAGTACAAGGAACTGTTCGAGAAGAAGCACGGCGTCAAGCTCGGCTTTATGGGCTTTTTCACCAAGGCCGTGGTGCATGCGCTCAAGGAGATCCCGGCGGTCAATGCCGAGATCGATGGCGATGACCTGATCTACAAGCAGTATGCCAATATCGGCGTCGCCGTCGGCACCGACAAGGGCCTTGTTGTGCCCGTGGTGCGTGATGCCGACCAGATGAGCATTGCCGATATCGAAAAGTCGATCAATGCGCTGGGCAAGAAGGCGCGCGACGGTCAGCTGTCGATGGCCGACATGCAGGGCGGCACCTTCACCATTTCCAATGGCGGCGTCTATGGTTCGCTGATGAGCACGCCCATTCTCAATGCCCCGCAATCGGGTATTCTGGGCATGCACAAGATCCAGGAACGCCCCGTCGTGGTGGGCGGGCAGATCGTCATCCGGCCGATGATGTATCTGGCCCTGAGCTATGATCACCGCATTGTCGACGGCAAGGAAGCGGTGACCTTCCTGGTGCGCGTCAAGGAAAGCCTCGAGGCGCCCGAGCGCCTGGTGCTCGATCTTTAGATCGCCGCATTGGCATGACAGAGACGGGGGTCCGCCGCGGCGGGCCCCTTTTTGTTGGCGGTTTCGTGATGAGCGCGATGCGCGGCGCTAACAGTCTGTTAACGCGCGTGGCGCAGATGACACCCCATGTTGCCGCGTATTTTCCGGAGTTGAACGCCTGTTGCGTTTCCTTAGCTGTTCCGCCCTGTTGTGGCTTGCCCTGCTTGTTCCCGCCCATGCCCAGGATGAGGCCAGTTCCGAACTGGTCGGCGAGCTGATGGCCTTTCACGGCGCCAAGGCGATCGTGGCGGCCATGACGACGCATTGCTACGAGAATACCGGGCTCGACAGCGCCTTCATGACGGCCAATGACGACTGGTATCTGCGCAATATCGGCTTTCTCGACCTGGCCAATCGCGTGGTGGCGCGGCTGGGCGGGGTAACGCCCGAAGCGGTGACGGCGGCGGAGACCTATGGCGGCTCCCAGATCATGAGCGCCTATAACCAGGCCGGCGACAAGGACGTGTTCTGCCAGGGCTTTCTGGAACAGGTGAATAGCGGCGCGCTCGATATCGACAAGAGCCTGCCGGCAGCGCTGGCCAAGGCCCAGGCGATCGCGGCGGAATAGCGGCGCATAATGGCGGTTTGCGAAGCGGCCAGACTTCGCTAAACAGGGATGGCCCGCTGTGACGGGCCTGAGCATGCGATTGGTGCACAATTGGATTTTCCCTGGCTCGAATTTGCTGGCCTGATGCTGGCCTTTGGCATCAATGCGGTGATCCCTGGCGCCGATTTCGCCATGGTGCTGCGGCAATCGATTGCCCATGACCGGCGCGCGGCCCTGTTCACCTCGGCCGGAATCGCCACCTCGATCCTGGTGCATGGCAGCTATACGCTGCTGGGCGTCGGGGTGATTGTCGGGCAGTCGCTGCTGCTGTTCAACATTCTCAAATGGCTGGGCGCGGCCTATCTGGTCTATCTGGCCATATCGGCACTGCGCAGCCCGCCGCCGCAGCCGCCAAGCGAGGCCGCGCTCAGCGTGGCGCGGCGCAGCGATTTTGCCGCCTTTGCGCTGGGTTTCCTGACCAATCTGCTCAATCCCAAGGCCGTGCTGTTCTTTCTGGCGCTGTTTACCAGCCTGGTCTCGGCCCATACGGCCGGCGACATCAAAGTGTTCTACGTCGCCAGTATGAGCCTGATGCTGTTCGCCTGGTTCGCGCTGGTCTCGCTGTTTTTTACCACCGCGTCGGTGCGACAGGGGTTTTTCCGCTTTGGCAGGTGGTTTAATCGGGTTACCGGCATTACCTTCATCCTGCTGGCGGTGCGCGTCGCACTGGCCCAGCAACACTAACCAGTTTCGGGGCTTCCAATGGCAGACGTTTTCGACCTCACCATCATCGGCTCGGGTCCGGGCGGCTATGTCGCAGCGATCCGGGCAGCACAGCTCGGCATGAAGGTTGCGGTGGTCGAGAAATGGGCCACCCATGGCGGCACCTGTCTCAATATCGGCTGCATCCCCTCCAAGGCGCTGCTGCATGCCTCGGAGCTGTTCGAAGAGGCCGGGCATGGCTTCAAGGCGCTGGGCATCGACATTCCCACGCCGGTGCTGAACCTGCCGCAGATGATGAACCACAAGACCGAAACGGTCGCGGCCAATGTCGGCGGCGTGGATTACCTGTTCAAGAAGAACAAGATCACCACCTTCCAGGGCATCGGCACCATAGCCGCGCCGGGCAAGGTGCGGGTGACGCCGCAGAATGGCGCGGCCATCGAGATCGATACCAAAAATATCGTCATTGCCTCGGGCTCGGTTTCGGCCAGCCTGCCGGGCATCGAGATCGACGAGAAGAAGGTCGTCACCTCGACCGGGGCGCTGAGCCTTGAAAAGGTGCCGGGCAAGCTGGTGGTGATCGGCGCGGGCGTGATCGGGCTGGAACTCGGTTCGGTCTGGGCGCGGCTGGGCAGCCAGGTGACCGTGGTGGAATATTTCGACCGCATCCTGCCCGGCATGGACAGCGAAGTGGCGCGCCAGTTCCAGCGCATGCTGCAGAAGCAGGGCATGGAATTCAAGCTGTCGAGCAAGGTGTCCGCTGTCGACAAGCAGGACAATGGCGCGCTCAAGGTATCGGTGGAACCGGCCAAGGGCGGCGCCGCCGAACTGCTCGATGCCGATGTCGTGCTGGTGGCGATCGGCCGCAAGCCCTATACCGAAGGGCTGGGTCTCGACATTGTCGGGGTGGCGCTCGATGAACGCGGCCGCGTGCGCGTCGACGGCCAGTACAAGACCTCGGTGGATGGCATCTATGCCATTGGCGACGTCATCGCCGGGCCGATGCTGGCGCACAAGGCCGAGGACGAGGGCATTGCGGTGGCCGAGATCCTGTCCGGTCAGGCCGGGCATGTGAACTATGCGGCCATTCCATCGGTGGTCTATACCAATCCGGAAGTGGCCAGTGTCGGCAAGACCGAAGACGAGCTCAAGGCCGAGGGCATTGAATATAAGATCGGCAAGTTCCCGTTCAGCGCCAATGGCCGCGCCAAGGCGATGCTGGCGACGCAGGGCTTTGTCAAAATCCTGGCCGATGTGAATACCGACCGGGTGCTGGGCGCCCATATCGTGGGCAAGAATGCCGGCGAAATGATCCATGAACTGGTGGTGCTGATGGAGTTTTCGGGTGCCTCCGAAGACCTGGCGCGGACCACTCATGCCCATCCCACCCTTTCAGAAGCGGTGCGCGAGGCGGCCCTGTCGCTGGGTGACGGGGCGATCCACATCTGATCTGCCAGCTTTTGCTGCTCGATGCCGCGCCGCCGGGGATACCCCCGGCGGCGTTGCTGTTTGCGGGGTGGCCAGGGGATGCGTCGCATCCAGAATTCATCATACAAGTTGGCATCTATTGTATGTTGACTTGTCCGGGGTTCTTCCATACCAGTTTCTGACCAAGATGACGCAAAGTCCAGAGGAGGAGGATGGGTCGTCTTGCGTGGCGGGGCGAGGGCTTGGCGCCACAGTGAACGGCACCGGTCGCGACAGGTCCGAGGAAGGCCTGACCGGTGTCATCAGACAATTGGGAGGACTCCATGTTTCATCTGCCTAAACTGGCAGCGACCGCGCTTGTCGCTGCATCATTGCTGGTCTCGACGGCCAGCGCCCAGACGGTGTTGCGGTCATCCGATACCCATCCCGATGGCTATCCGACCGTCGAGGCGGTCAAGCATTTCGGCGCGCTGCTGAGCGAGAAGACCGATGGCCGCTATTCGGTGGAAGTGTTCCACTCGGCCCAGCTTGGCCAGGAAGCCGATACGATCGAGCAGACCCAGTTCGGCGTCATCGACCTCAACCGCATCTCGATCGGCGCCTTTGGCACCCAGGTGCCCGAGGCCACGGTGACGCAACTGCCCTATATCTTCCGCTCGGCCGACCATTTCCACGCCGTGCTGGACGGCCCGATCGGCGAGGAAATCCTGGCCGCCTTCGCGGCGGTGGATCTCATCGCCCTGGCCTATTATGACGGCGGCGCGCGCTCCTTCTACAACAGCTCCAAGCCCATCAATACGCCTGCCGACATGGCCGGCATGAAGATGCGCGTCATGCAGTCGGACATTTTTGTGGACATGGTCGCCGCCTTTGGCGGCAATGCCACCCCGATGCCCTATGGCGAGGTCTATTCGGGTATCCAGACCGGCGTCATCGACGGCGCCGAGAACAATTATCCGAGCTATGACACGGCCGGTCACGCCGAGGTTGCCAAGTTCTACTCGCTTGATGAACACCTCATGGTGCCCGAAGTGCTGGTGATCTCCAAAGTCGTCTGGGATGGGCTGACGCCCGAGGACCAGGCGCTGTTCCGGGAAGCGGCCAAGGAATCGGTGAGCAAGCAGCGCGAGCTCTGGGCCGCCAAGGAAGTGGAATCCAAGGCTGCCGTGGAGGCCCTGGGCGCCACGATCAACGAGGTCGACAAGGCCCCGTTCATCGAGCTCATGAAGCCGGTTTACCAGAAATACGTGACCGATCCCAAGCTGCAGGACCTCGTCGCCCGCATCCAGGCGACCGAAGGCTAATCAAGCAATCGGCGGACCGGCGTGACCCGCCGGTCCGGCCATTACCGCCGGGGAGGACTGCCCGTGAGAGACTGGCTCTTGCCGATCAGTCGCGTGCTGGAGCGACTATCCACTGCCATCCTGTGGCTGGCCGGCATCGGGCTGGTCACCATGACGATCATCGTCGCCTATCAGGTGTTCATGCGCTTTGTCATCAATGCCTCGCCGTCCTGGACCGAGGCGGGTGCCATCATGCTGATGACCTGGTTCATCTTCCTTGGTGCGGCGGTGGGCGTGCGCGAGAATTTCCATATGGGGTTCGACGTGCTGCTCTATATGCTGCCGCCGGCGGCCAAGCCCTGGCTGCGGGCAATCAGCGATATTGCCATATTCGGCTTTGCCTTCGGCATGGTCTGGTTCGGCGGCGAGCTGGCGATCCGCTACTGGTCGACCCGTATCCCGGTGCTGGGCCTGCCGACCTCCTTCACCTATTTCCCCATCGTGGTCTCGGGCTTTCTGATGTGCCTGTTCTCGGCTGAGCGCTTCCTGCTGCGTCTGGCCGGCGAGCCGGTGGACGCGATCGCTGCCGACCCGACGATCACCGAGGCCTGAACGCAATGGAATACTGGATCCTGTTTGGCGTGTTCACGCTGCTGATGGTGATCGGCACGCCGATCGCCTATTGCCTGGGCATTGCCAGCTTTGCCACCATTGTCTATCTGGGCCGGCCGGCCATCGTGGTGTTCCAGCAGCTCAATTCGGGCGTGTCGGCCTTCAGCCTCCTGGCCATTCCGTTCTTCATCTTTGCCGGCGACCTGATGATGCGCGGCGGCATTGCGGCGCGGATCATCGCCTTTGCCGGCTCGCTGATCGGGCATGTGCGCGGCGGGCTGGGCCAGGTCAATATCGCGGCCTCGACGCTGTTCGGCGGCATTTCCGGCTCGGCCGTGGCAGAGGCCGCCGCGGTGGGCGGCATCATGATCCCGCAGATGAAGGCGCGCGGCTATGGCGCCGACTATGCGGTCAATGTCACCTCGATGGCGGCGCTGATCGCGCTGCTGCTGCCGCCCAGCCACAATATGATCATCTATTCGCTGTCCGGCGGCGGCAATATCTCGATCGCCGACCTGTTCACCGCCGGCATCATTCCGGGAATATTGCTGGCGCTGGCCCTGTCGATCACGGCCTATATCGTGGCGGTCAAGCGCGGCTATCCGACCGAGCCGTTTCCCGGCTTCCGCAAGGCGGGCTATTTCTTCCTCGTGTCGATCCCCGGCCTGATGCTGATCGCCATCATCTTTGGCGGCGTGCGCTCGGGCATTTTCACGGCGACCGAGAGCTCGTGCATCGCGGTATTCTATGCGTTCTTCGTCACCATCCTCGTCTATCGCTCGCTGGGCTGGAGCGAGTTCGTGCATTCGGTACTGGGGGCGGTGCGGACCACGGCCATGGTGCTGTTCATCATCGGTGCGGCGGCGTCGTTCGGCTGGCTGATGGCCTATCTCAAGGTCGCGACCATCCTGACCGACGCGATCGCGGCGATTTCGTCAGACCCGCTGCTGGTGCTGCTGATGATCAACCTGCTGCTGCTGGTGCTGGGCACGTTCATGGATATGGGCCCGCTCATCATCATCACCACGCCGATCTTCCTGCCGATCGCCAAGAGCTTTGGCATCGACCCGGTGCATTTCGGGGTGATCATGGTGCTCAATCTGGGTATCGGGCTCAATACGCCGCCGCTGGGGCCGGTGCAGTTCGTGGCCGCGGCGGTGGGCAAGATATCGGTTTGGGAGGCAATGCGCAGCATCTGGCCCTTTTATGGCGCCGGGCTCGTGGTGCTTGGCCTTGTCACCTATATTCCGGCCCTGTCACTGTGGCTGCCAGCGCTGTTCAGGGGCAATTGATGAGTTTGAATGATGAAGTTCTGGCATTGAGCCGCAAGCCCAAGCTGGCCGATCTGGTGGTGGGGTCGCTGCGCAAGCGCATTGCCGAAGGCGAGTTCGAGGCGGGCGGCAAGCTGCCCACCGAGAGCCAGATGACGGCCATTTTCGGGGTCAGCCGGACCGTGGTGCGCGAGGCGATCGCGGCTTTGGCGGCCGACGGGCTGGTGCAACCGCGCCAGGGGGCGGGCGTCTTTGTGATGGCCAATGCCGCCAGCCCGTTTTCAGCGATCGGCGCCAGCAACTCGAACAAGATCTCGGTAGCGCTCAACGTGCTCGAAGTGCGCATGGGCATCGAAATCGAATCGGCGGGGCTGGCGGCATTGCGGCGCAGTTCGAGCCAGGATGCGGCGATCCAGGAGGCCTGGAACGAGTTCGAGCGGCAGATCAAGGCCGGCACGCCGACCGGCAAGACCGATTTTGCCTTTCACCGCGCCATTGCCGCGGCAACCAATAACCCGTTTTACATCGAGGTGCTCGACGGGCTGGGCAGCCGCACCATTCCCTGCGACGTGGCCTCGCCCTGGGGCACGGAAAGCGTGTTGACGCTGGAATATCAGCTGGGGCTGCAGCAGGAGCATCTGACCATTCTGAGGGCGATCTCCGCCCAGGACGCCGACGCGGCGCGCGAAGCGATGCGCCAGCACCTCTGGCTCAGCCAGGAGCGCTACCGGCAACGGCTGCGCGAACAATGAACAGGAAGCAGGACCAAGCATGAGCACCGATTTCGACATCCGTTTCGCCATTGATCCGGTGAGCGCCGGCACGATGAATACGGCGGAGCTGCGCGAGCATTTCCTGATCGAGGAACTGTTCACCCTGGGCGGGGTGAACTGGACCTATACCCATTATGACCGCATGGCCGTGGGCGGCGCGATGCCGGGCGCCAAGCCGCTGGCGCTGGCGGCCATTGCGCCAACCGGGACGGCCAATTTTCTCGACCGGCGCGAGCTGATCGCCGTCAATATCGGGGGGCCAGGCACGATCACGGTGGGTGGCGTCGCCCATGCGGTCGACAGCAAGGACATGCTCTATATCGGGATGGGCAGCAAGGATGTCAGCTTTGCTTCGACCGATGCCGGTATGCCGGCCAAGTTCTACCTGTTGAGCGCGCCAGCCCATGCCGGCTATCCGACCAAGCTGATCCGCCAGGGGGACGCCAAGCGGCTCGACCTCGGGAGCAAGGAGGCGGCCAATGAGCGCAGCATTTTCCAGTTCGTCAATGCCGACAGCGTGCAGACCTGCCAGCTGGTGGTGGGACTGACCAGCTTTGCCCCCGGCTCGGTATGGAACACGATGCCCGCGCATGTGCATGACCGGCGCATGGAAGCCTATCTCTATTTCGAGCTCGATCCGGCGGCCATGGTGGTGCATCTGATGGGCGAGCCGGACGAGACGCGGCACCTGATCGTGCGCAATGAGCAGGCGGTGATCTCGCCGCCCTGGTCGATCCATGCCGGCGCCGGCACCGGCTCCTATACGTTCATCTGGGCCATGGCCGGCGATAATGTCGACTATACCGATGTCGACAAGATCGGCATGGACGAATTGCTGTGAGCGATCTCTCCGCCTTCAGCCTTGCGGGCAGAACCGTGCTGGTGACCGGCGCCAATACCGGCATCGGGCAGGGCATTGCGCTGGCCATTGGCCGGGCGGGCGGCAAGGTGATCGGCGTCGGGCGCTCGGGCATGGACGAAACGGCGGGGCTGATGGCCGGGATGGGGGCGCCCTTTGTGGCGCTGCAGGCCGACCTGGCCTCGACCGCCGCGGCGCAGGCCATGTTTGACGCAGCCTGGGCGCAGCATGGCCCGATCGACGGGCTGGTCAACAATGCCGGCATCATCAAGCGGGCCGATGCGGTGGATTTCAGCGAGGCGGATTGGGATGCGGTAATGGACATCAACCTCAAGGCGATGTTCTTCCTCTGCCAGGCCATGGGCCGGAAAGCGCTGGCGGCCGGGCGGGGCGCGCAAATCGTCAATATT
>CAXBHD010000085.1:0-12096 GCA_963975335.1 uncultured Devosia sp.
ATTCAACTCGATCTCGATTTCGGGCTATCACATGCACGAGGCCGGGGCGACGGCGGTGCAGGAACTGGCCTTCACCCTGGCCGATGGCATGGACTATGTCCGCGCCGCCCAGGCAAGGGGGCTCGATATCGATGCCTTTGCCGGGCGGCTGAGCTTTTTCTTCGGCATCGGCATGAACTTCTTCCTTGAAGTCTCCAAGCTGCGCGCCGCGCGCCAGCTCTGGAGCGAGATCATGACCGGGCTGGGGGCGAAAGACCCGCGCTCCAAAATGCTGCGCACCCATTGCCAGACCTCGGGCGTGTCGCTGACCGAGCAGGATCCGCACAACAATATCGTGCGCACCACGATCGAGGCTTTGGCCGCGACGCTCGGCGGCACGCAGAGCCTTCACACCAACAGTTTTGACGAAGCCATTGCGCTGCCGACCGAATTTTCGAGCCGCATTGCCCGCAATACCCAGTTGATCCTGCAGCATGAAAGCCGCATCACCGACGTTGTCGATCCCCTGGGCGGCTCCTACTATGTCGAGGCGCTGACGGCCGACCTCGTGGCGGGGGCAAGGGCGCTGATTGCCCAGGCTGAGGCCGAAGGCGGCATGACCAAGGCGGTGCAGAGCGGCGGGCCAAAGCTCGCCATCGAAACCGCGGCCGCCTTGCGCCAGGCCCGGGTCGACCGGGGCGAGGATGTCATTGTCGGCGTCAACCGCTACCGGCTCGATGTCGAGGATGCCATCGAGGTGCGCGATATCGACAATGCCAAGGTGCGCCTCGAACAGATCGCGCTATTGGCCCGCGTCCGCGCCGGTCGCGACGAGGAGACATGCCAGTCCATGCTGGCGGCCTTGCGCGAATATGCGGCCATGGACGAGGGCAACCTGCTCGAGGCCGCCATTGCCGCGGCGCGCGCCCGGGCCACGCTGGGCGAAATCAGCCTGGCGCTCGAAGACGTGTTCGGCCGCCACCATGCCGTCACCCGCGTCATTTCCGGCGTCTATGCCAAGGGCTATGGCGACGATCCCGAATTTGCCGCCATTGCCGGCCGCATTGAGAGCTTCAAGGCAGCGCGGGGCCGGGCGCCCTCCATCTTCATCGCCAAGATGGGCCAGGACGGCCATGATCGCGGCGCCAAGGTGATCGCCTCGGCTTTTGCCGATCTGGGCTTCCTGGTGCATATGGGCGATCTCTTCGAAACCGCGGGCGAAGTCGCGGCCCATGCCGACGAGCTCAAGGTCGATGCCGTGGGGGTGTCCTCGCTGGCGGCCGGGCACAAAACGCTGGTGCCCGAGCTGATTTCTGCGCTCAGGGATCGCGAGCTCGAAGACGTCACCGTCATTGTGGGCGGCGTCATCCCCGAGCAGGACTATGACTTCCTGCTCGATTGCGGCGTCGCGGCGATTTTCGGGCCGGGCACCAATGTGCTGAGCGCGGCTTTTTCCGTGCTGAGCCAGATCGAGGGAAGGCTCTCCAATCGATGATCGGCCGGCTCAACCATATCGCCCTTGCCGTGCCGGACCTGGCCGCGGCCTCGGCCAGATATCGCGACCTGCTCGGCGCCCATGTCGGCCAGCCGCAGGCGCTGCCCGCGCATGGCGTGACGGTAGTGTTTATCGATACCGGCAATTCCAAGGTCGAACTGCTCGAGCCGCTGGGCGCGGCCTCGCCCATAGCGGCCTTCCTGGCCAAGAACCCCGCCGGTGGCATGCATCACCTGTGTTTCGAGGTGCCCGACATCGCCGCTGCCGCGGCGATGCTGACAGCGGGCGGGGCGCGGGTGCTGGGCGATGGCAAGCCCAAGACCGGTGCCCATGGCAATCCGGTATTGTTCCTACATCCCAAGGATTTTGACGGCACGCTGATCGAGCTCGAAGAGATCGCCCCCCACCCAGCCTCCCCCTGAAGGGGGAGGGGCGGATCGGGGAACGGGCAAAATCTCGCCAAATCCACGGCGCGGTTCCTCCCCCTTCAGGGGGAGGATAGGTGGGGGTCTTCGGCCTTACTGCGCGGCGACCGATGTGGGCTGGTCGAGGCCCGCAAGCTGGCGGGCGCGGCGCAGGCTTTCGGGCTGTTCGCTGCGGTAGCGGCTGCCGATTTCCATCATCAGCACCGTCTCGGGCAGGAATTCCAGGCCGCCAAAAATGCGGTCCCAGTCGATATCGCCCCAGCCCAGCGGCATATGCAGGTCGCCAATGCCGAGCGCCGTGTTCTCCTGCGGGAAGAAGGGCTTGTAGAAGCCCTGCGGGCGACCGAAGCTGTCATGCACATGCAAATGGCCGGTGACCGGCGCCATGGCGGCGATCTCTTCGTAAAAGCTCAACCCCCTATAGGTGCTCTCGATATAGGCATGGCTGAAATCGATCAGCGCCACCACATTGGGGTGGTTGACGGCCTTGACCGTGGTGGCCACTTCGCTCGGGGTCTGGCGATACTGGCCCAGCTCGGTGGTGAAGATGTTTTCGAGCGCGATGCGCACGCCATAGGGGCGGGCGAAATCGCCCAGCTCGGTCAGGGCCTCGCGTTCGCGCTGGTCGGCGCCGGCGCGCTCCTGGATCTGGTCGGCGCGCAGGCATCCGCCATGCTGCACCAGGATGCGGGCGTCGATGCGGTCGCAGACTTCCACCAGCGCCTTGGCGGCGACCAGCTGGTAGGCCTGCGTGTCGGGATCCATGAAGTTGGACGAGACCAGGCCATGCACGGTGTAGCGGAAGTCGAACTGGCTGGTAATGGCGAGAAGGCGCTCCAGCCGTTCGGGCAGGATGCGACCGCCGCTGATCAGGTCAATGCTGGTCAAGGCCAGCTCAACCGTATCTACCCCTATCTCGGCGAGATGCCGCAGATCAGCCTCCAGGCTTGCCAGCTCGCCATCGCTGGATTCGGTGCTGAAACCGGTAGCAACAATGCCTGTCATGATAAGCTGATCCTTGGCTGAGAGGGGCCGGCCAATAGGAAACGGAGTCCATGAATGCCGTGTGACGGACCGCCGCCTGAACAGGTGTGCACTGTCATCCAATAGTCGCATGGCTGTCACGGAAGCTTCAATAGGCATTGTTAGGCAGCCCGTGCTCGCCCAGACGAGCCAGTAGGGCTGCATACCTACTGACCCCTTTCCGTCATGTAGGAGAAACCTTATGGTTCGCCTTTCCCTAGCCGCACTCGCGCTCACCCTGACGTCGACTACCGCCTTTGCGCAGACCGAGGTCACCTGGTGGCACGCCATGGGCGGCGAGCTCGGTGAAAAGCTCGAAGAAATCGCTGCCGACTTCAATGCCAGCCAGGCCGACTATGTCGTGACCCCGGTGTTCAAGGGCTCCTATCCTGAAACCCTGACCGCTGCCATCGCCGCTTTCCGCGCCAATGAGCAGCCTGCCATCGTGCAGGTCTTCGAAGTTGGCACCGGCACCATGATGGCCGCCAAGGGCGCCGTTTACCCGGTCCACCAGCTGATGGCTGACCAGGGCGAGTCCTTTGTGCCGTCCGAATTCCTGGCGCCCGTCGTCGGCTATTATTCCGACTCGGAAGGCAACATCCTGTCGCTGCCCTTCAACTCCTCGACCCCGATCCTCTATTACAACAAGGACGTGTTCGAAAAGGCCGGCCTTGACCGCGATGTCGCGCCCAAGACCTGGGCCGAAGTCGAAGCATTCTCCCGCAAGATCATGGAATCGGGCGCTGCCACCTGCGGTTTCACCACCGGCTGGCTGACCTGGATCCAGACCGAGAACCTCTCGGCCATCCATGACCAGCCGTTTGGCACGAAGGAAAACGGCTTTGGCGGCTTCGACGCTGAATTCACCTTCAACGGTGAAGTCCAGGCCCGTCATTGGGGCAACCTCAAGACCTGGTCGGACGAAGGCCTCTTCAAGTATGGTGGTCCTGAAGGCGGTGCTGATGCCGCCCCCATGTTCTACGCGCAGGAATGCGCCATGATCATGAACTCCTCGGCTGGCCGCGCTGGCGTCATCAACAACGCTAAGGACTTCGAAGTCGGTTTCGCCCCGCTGCCCTATTATGACGACGTGATCACCGAACCCAAGAACTCGATCATCGGCGGCGCCACCCTTTGGGTTCTCAACGGCAAGTCGACTGAAGAATATGCTGGCGTTGCCAAGTTCTTCACCTACCTGAGCCAGCCGGAAGTCCAGGCTGCCTGGCACCAGTTCACCGGCTACCTGCCGATCACCAACGCCGCCTACGAACTGGGCAAGGAACAGGGCTACTACGCCGAGAACCCCGGTTCTGACGTCGCGATCAACCAGATCACGCGCGGCACGCCTTCGGCCAACTCCAAGGGCCTGCGCTTCGGCAACTTCACCCAGGTCCGTAACGTCGTCGACGAAGAGTTTCAGGCTCTCCTCTCGGGCACCAAGACCGCCAAGGAAGCCCTCGACAGCGCCGTGACCCGTGGCAATGCCCTGCTGCGTGAATTCGAAGCGGCCAACGTTCAGTAAGGCCTGCACTGTCTCGGGCGGGGCGGCTTTGAGCTGTCCCGCCCATTCTTTTTCGTGCCGCAGTCGCGGCCTGGTCTAGGCGAAAATGGAAACCAAGCGCACCGTATTCCCCAACAAGCTGCTGCCCTACATGCTTGTCATGCCGCAGCTCATTATCACGCTGGTCTTCTTTATTTGGCCGACCTGGCAAGCCGTGAATTCATCCTTCCTGCGCGAAGATCCCTTCGGCCTCTCGAGCAGTTTTGTCGGGCTGCTGCATTATCAGCGCCTGTTTCAGGACCCGCTCTATCTCGACGCCATCGGCCGCACCGGGGTTTTCGCCGTGGCCGTGACGGCTCTGTCCATGGGCCTGGGCCTGTTGTTTGCGGTGGCGGTCAATCGGCTGGTCCGCAGCGCCAATGCCTATTCGACGATGCTGCTCTGGCCCTATGCCGTGGCGCCGGTCGTGGCGGGCATCCTGTGGTGGTTCATGTTCAATTCGAGCTCAGGCATTCTGCCCTATATGCTGAGCTTTGTCGGCGTTGACTGGAACCACAAGCTCAACGGCACGCAGTCGATGATCCTGATCATTATCGCGGCGAGCTGGAAGCAGGTTTCCTATAACTTCCTGTTTTTTCTTGCGGGCCTGCAATCGGTGCCGCAATCGCTCAATGAAGCGGCCTCCATTGACGGCGCGGGACCGGTTAAGCGCTTTTTCACCATCGTCCTGCCGCTGCTGTCGCCGACCACTTTTTTCCTCTTCATCGTCAACGTCAATTACACGATGTTCGACACCTTCGGCACGATCGACGCGACGACCCAAGGTGGCCCCAACCAGCAGACCAATACACTGGTCTACAAGGTTTATGCCGATGGTTTTATCGGTCTCAACCTCGGCTCGTCCTCGGCGCAGTCGGTTCTTCTCATGCTCTTCGTCATCGGACTGACTTTCATTCAGTTCCGCTTCGTCGAGCGGCGCGTGCAATATTAGGAGCGGCCAGCACCAATGGTTGAAAATCGTCCCTTTCTGACGTTCCTCACGCATTTTGTCTTGCTGGTCGGCGTCGTCATCATCGGCTTCCCGGTTTACGTCGCCGTTATCGCCTCGACCCATGACGCAAGCGCCATGTCGAGTGGCATGATGCCGCTGCTGCCCGGTACGCATTTGCTCGATAATTTCTGGATCACCATGACCAAGCAGACGCCGGGTCTGCCCGCTTTTTGGGTCATGGCCTGGAATTCCCTCTGGATGGCGGTCATCATTACCGTCGGCAAAATTGCCATTTCGATCATCTCGGCCTTCGCCATCGTCTACTTCCGCTTTCCGCTCCGGACGCTGGCCTTCTGGTTGATTTTCATCACCCTGATGCTGCCGGTTGAGGTGCGCATCATCCCCACTTTCAAGGTGGTGGCCGATCTGGGCATGCTGAACTCCTATGCCGGTCTGACGATCCCGCTGATCGCCTCGGCAACAGCCACCTTCCTTTTCCGCCAGTTTTTCATGACCGTGCCGGATGAACTGATGGAAGCTGCGCGCGTCGATGGGGCGGGGCCGATGAAATTCTTCCGCGACATACTCCTCCCCTTGTCGCGCACCAATATCGCGGCGCTCTCGGTGATCCTCTTCATCTTTGGCTGGATGCAGTACCTTTGGCCGATGCTGGTCACCACCGACCGCAATTACTACACCCTTATGATGGGCGTGCGGCGCATGGCGGCGGTAGCCGACTCCGACCCCCAATGGAACCTCATCATGGCCGCCGTTGTGTTCGCCATGCTGCCCCCCGTCCTTGTCGTCATTTTCATGCAGCGCCTGTTCGTCAAGGGCCTGGTCGAAACGGAGAAATAGTCATGGCCACCATCGACCTGACCAATGTCAAGAAAACCTATGCCGGCGGCGTTGCCGTCGTGCACGGCATCGACCTCAACATCGCCGATGGCGAGCTGGTCGTGCTGGTCGGCCCTTCCGGCTGCGGCAAATCCACATTGCTGCGCATGATTGCCGGGCTGGAAACCATCACCAGCGGCGAGATCGCCATCGATGGCACGGTCGTCAACCAGAAGGAACCGGCCGAGCGCGACATCGCCATGGTGTTCCAGAACTACGCGCTCTACCCGCACATGAGCGTGCGGGGAAATCTTGAATACGGCCTCAAAAACCGCGGCACACCGCGCGCCGAAATCGACCAGCGCGTCGAAGAGGCTGCCCGCATTCTCGAGATCACCGCCTTGCTCGACCGCAAGCCGCGCCAGCTTTCCGGCGGCCAGCGCCAGCGCGTCGCCATGGGCCGCGCCATCGTGCGCAAGCCCAAGGCCTTCCTGTTCGACGAGCCGCTGTCCAACCTCGATGCCAAGCTGCGCGGCCAGATGCGCATCGAAATCCGCCGCCTGCAGCGCGCGCTTAAGACCACCAGCGTCTATGTGACCCATGACCAGGTCGAAGCCATGACCCTGGCCGATCGCCTGGTGGTGATGAATGCCGGTCGCATCGAGCAGGTCGGCAAGCCCATCGACCTCTATGACCGCCCCGCATCGCTGTTCGTGGCCGGCTTTATCGGCTCCCCGCCGATGAACCTGATGCCCATGGAGCAATTGCGGGCATTGCCGGGCGTGGTCGTTCCCGCCGACCTGCCGGAAGGCACCGATATTGTCGGCATTCGTCCTGACTCGGTGAAATTGGCCAAGGCCGGCCCGGGCGAGCTGGGCATGACCGGCATCGTCGAACTGATCGAGCCCGTCGGTGGCGAAAGCCATCTCTATCTGCGGGTCGAAGGGCTGGACTATGCCATTATCGTGGTGGCGCAGGGGCGCTCGGATGCTGTTGACGGCGCCCGGTTGGACTTGACGCTGCCGCGTGCGAACCTGCACCCCTTCAACAGCGCCACCGGCCGGCGCCTTGATGACGCCGTGTCGCCAAACCGCCATGAAACACCGCTAGCGGATGCACTCAGCGCGTCTTAAGCCAGCAGAAATGAGCTGCCCATGAACAGTGTCGTCCTCGGGGATCTCATCCTCACCAATGCCCGGATCGTCCTGGCCGATGCAGTGCTGGAGGGCTCGGTGCGTGTCGATGGCGGCATCATCACCGATATCGGCACGCCGGTGCGCACGGGCATCGACCTGGACGGGGATTACCTGATCCCCGGCCTCGTCGAACTGCATACCGACCACCTCGAGACCCATTATGCGCCGCGCCCCAAAGTGCGCTGGAACCCGGTAGCCGCGGTGCAGGCGCATGATGCCCAGATCGCCGCCTCGGGCATCACCACCGTGCTCGACGCCATCCGCATCGGGCTGGACGAGCATTCCGACATGGGCGCGACCGAAATGCAGACCCTGGCCGATGCCATTGCGGCCGGCAGCAAGGCGGGACGGCTGCGCGCCGAGCACCATATCCACCTGCGCTGCGAAGTCTCCGCCCCCGATTGCCTCGACAGCTTCAATCAGCTCAAGGACCATCCGCTGGTGCGCCTGGCCTCGCTGATGGACCACGCCCCCGGCCAGCGCCAGTTTGCCAGCCTCGACGCCTACAAGACCTATTACCAGGGCAAGCTCAAGATGAGCGATGCGGCGCTGGACGCCTTCAGCACCCGCCGCAATGCCGAGTCGCAGGCCCATGCCGGACCATTCCGCCGGGCCATTGCCGATGCCTGCCGGGAGCTCGGCATCGTGCTGGCCAGCCATGACGACGCCACCCGCGACCATGTCGAGGAGGCGGTGGCGCTGGGCATCGACGTCGCCGAATTTCCCACCACGCTCGAAGCCGCCAAGGCCTCGCGCCAGGCCGGCATGGCCATTCTGATGGGCGGCCCCAATGTGGTGCGCGGTGGTTCCCATTCCGGCAATGTCTCGGCGCGGGTGCTGGCCGAGGCCGATCTGCTCGATATCCTGTCGTCCGACTACATTCCCTTCTCCATGCTGCAATCGGCATTTTCGCTCGCCGAGAACGTGGAGGGGATAAGTTTGCCCAAGGCGGTACAATTGGTGACCAAGCGCCCGGCCGAAGCCGGCGGCTTCAGCGACCGTGGCGAGATTGCCGTGGGCAAGCGCGCCGATTTCGTGCATCTGCGCATCGAGGACGGTATTCCCATCGTCCTGACCGTCTATCGAGAAGGCCGCCGCGTCATATGAACGGAACTTTCGTTGCCGTTGTCGGTCCCAGTGGCGTCGGCAAGGACAGCCTGATCGGCTTTGCCCGCGAGCGGCTCGAGCCGGCCGGGCTGATCCATGTGGTGCGCCGCGTGGTGACGCGGCTGGCTGATGGCGGCAGCGAGGACCATGACAGTCTGGACGAGGCCAGCTTTGCCGCGGCCGAACAGGCTGGCGCCTTTGCCTTGACCTGGGCGGCGCATGGCCTGCGCTATGGCCTGCCGATTGCGCTGGAAGACGACCTGCGCGCGGGCAGGGTAGTGGTGGCCAATCTGTCGCGCGCCATGATCCCGGCTCTGCTCATGCGCTATCCCGATGCCGTGGTGGTGGCCGTCTCGGCCGACCGCGATGTCATCGAGCGGCGTCTGGCGGGCCGGGGCCGCGAGACGGCGGCATCGATCCAGCAGCGCATCGAGCGCCGCGTCGCCGACCGCCTGCCGGCCAGCACGGTGCGGATCGACAATTCCGGCGCGCTGGAAGCAGCGGGTGAGCAATTAGTGCAGCTGCTCGAGGACATCGCCCGCCAGGCCAAGCGCGGCTAGACCACCAGTTCGAGCCGTTCGGCCGGAAAGCGGCTGAGCCCATAGGAAATGGGATTGCCCATCCCGTCCTCGTCAATGGCTTCCGACACCAGCAGGATCGCGCCGGCCGACAGGCCCAGCAGCTCGGTCTCCTCGGCATCGGCGTGGCGGGCGGAAATACGGGTCGTGGCGCGGGCATAATCGGCAATGCCATAGCTGGCAAAGACCGCGGTGAACGAGCCGCGCTCGATGATGCGCTCGGCGAAATCGGGAAACTGCCGATAGGCCAGCCAGGTGGTGGCGCGCGACAGCGGCCGGCCATCGGCCGAGGACAGGCCCTCGATGCGCACCACTTTGGCGCCGGGCCTGATGCCCAAAGCCTGGGCCACGGTGGCATTGGCATTTTCGATCTTGTGGCTCAGATGCCGGCTGCTCAGCAGGCGCGCCTGGCCGGCCAACCCTTCCGAAAAGCGCGTCCGTCTGCCGATCGGATAGCTCAGCCGCCGGGCGCTGCGCACAAAGGTGCCGCGCCCCTGTTCGGCGCCCACCACGCCCTCCTCGGCCAGCACGGCCAAAGCGCGCCGCACGGTGTGCCGATTGGCGGAAAAGCGTTGTGCCAGAACGGCTTCGGTCGGAAGCCTGTCGCCGTTGGCGAGCTTGCCACCGATAATGTCGAGGCGGATGGCATCGGCAATGCGGCGCCACAGGGCTACGCCGCCCAAAGCATCCCTGGTTTTTGTCATTGCAAAGTCACACGGAAAGCCTAAGAGGAAAATCAGGACATTAGTTGTCTAATACATTAGACAAATCGAGGCAAGCATGCAGCATGCAGAACCCATTGATAACAGCCGTCGCAAGGCGGCGCTGGACGTGCTGGCTGCGGCGCCGGCGCGCGAACTGGCCGCCGTCTGGGACGCCTGGGCCGACAAGCCGGACTTTACCCGCATTCGCGGCCCCGAGGTCGGCCTCGTCATGGTGCGCGGCCGGGCCGGCGGTGGCGGCGCCCCGTTCAATATGGGCGAGGCCTCGGTCAGCCGCGCCAGCGTACGCATTGTAACCGGGCAGGTGGGGCATGGGTATTGCCTGGGCCGCGACCTGGCCAAGGCCGAGGTGATCGCGGTGATCGATGCGCTGTTGCAGCGCGCGCCCGACGCGGTGGAGGCCGAGATCGTCGCGCCTTTGGCGGCCCTGGCGCAGCGCAGCGATCAGCACAGGCGCGACGAAACAGCGGCCACCCGGGTCGACTTCTTCACCATGGTGCGCGGGGATAACTGAGATGGACAGCCTACTTCAGGGCGGTTTCGCCGATCCGGTGCTGGAGAGCCAGACCAATTTCCGTGCGATTATGGACGCGCTGGCCAATCCCGGCACGCGGCAAGAACTCGTCACACCACAGTCGATCTCTCACACCCTTTCACCCGAATTGGTTAGCATCCTGCTGACGCTTGCCGATCATGATACGCCGGTTTGGCTAGACGCGGTTTTGCGCGCCGATACCGGCCTTGCCGATTTTCTGGCCTTCCATAGCGGCGCGCCGCTGGTGGAAGCACCGGATAAGGCGGTTTTCGCCGTGGCGGGCGGGGCAGGGCAGCTGCCGGCTTTCAACCGGTTCAATCTCGGCAGCCAGGAATATCCCGATCGCTCGACCACCATCGCCCTGGCCGTGCCGTCGCTGAGTGGCGGCGCGGTGCTGAGCCTGCGCGGCCCCGGCATCAAGGACCATATCCATATTAGCCCACAGGGGCTGCCCGCGGATTTCACCGCGCAGTGGAGCGCCAACCGCGAAATATTTCCGCGCGGCGTCGACCTGCTGCTGGTCGCCGATGGCGCGGTCATTGGCCTGCCGCGCTCGACGCGCATTGCGGAAGGACATTAGAAATGTATGTAGCCGTAAAGGGCGGTGAAGCCGCCATTGCCAATGCCCATGCCCTGCTGGCCGACCGGCGCCGCGGCGACCGCTCAGTGCCCGGATTGCGGCTCGACCAGATCGTCGAGCAGCTGGGCCTGGCCGTCGACCGCACCATGGGCGAGGGCTCGCTCTATGATACCGAACTGGCGGCCCTGGCGCTGCTGCAGGCGCGCGGCGACCTGATCGAGGCGATCTTCCTCGTGCGCGCCTATCGCACCACTTTGCCGCGCTTCGGCTATAGCCAGCCCGTGGATACCGGCAGGATGCTGATCGAGCGCCGCATCTCGGCCACCTTCAAGGACCTGCCCGGCGGCCAGCTGCTGGGCCCGACCTTCGACTATACCCACCGCCTGCTCGACGCGTCGATTGTTGAAGGTGAAGTGGCGGCGCCGCTCACCCGGCCGGCCGAGGTCGAGGCGGCCCCCCGTGTCACCGACCTGCTCGGCCGGCAGGGGCTGATGGAGCCCGATGGCGAGACTGACCCCGATGCCGAAGTGGGCGACCTGACGCGCGAGCCGCTCGACTTCCCGCTCAACCGCGACCTGCGCCTGCAGGCTTTGGCGCGCGGCGACGAGGGATTTTTGCTGGCTTTGGCCTATTCCACCCAGCGCGGCTATGGCCGCAGCCATCCCTTCGTGGGCGAGATCCGCATTGGGGAGGTGGATGTCGAATTCGACGTGCCCGAGCTCGGCTTTGCCGTCAATCTCGGCCGCATTCGCGTCACCGAATGCCAGATGGTCAACCAGTTCAAGGGCTCGGCCAAGCTGGCGCCGCAGTTCACCCGTGGCTATGGCCTGGTCTTTGGCCAGGCCGAGCGCAAGGCCATGGCCATGTCGCTGGTCGACCGGGCGCTGCGGGCGCGCGAATTCGGGGAAGACCTGGTGGCCCCGGCCCAGGACGAGGAATTCGTCA
Source organism: uncultured Devosia sp. (assembly GCA_963975335.1). Classification (GTDB taxonomy): domain Bacteria; phylum Pseudomonadota; class Alphaproteobacteria; order Rhizobiales; family Devosiaceae; genus Devosia. The sequence goes on from CAXBHD010000085.1 coordinate 11,915, forward strand.
TCGCCCATTGCGACAATGTGCAGGCGACCGGCTTTGTCGAACATCTCAAGCTCCCCCATTACGTCGATTTCCAGGCCGAGCTCGACATGATCCGCCGCATGCGCGCGGAGCATGAGGCGGCGGCGCTGCAGGAGGCGGCGGAATGAGGCGGACTTCCTTGCACCCACCGCGCGTCACCCTCG
>CAXBHD010000086.1:0-12043 GCA_963975335.1 uncultured Devosia sp.
GCTGGATCTTCCAGAGCTTTTCGCCGGGATTATAGGCGGCGTGATCGCTTTCGATCATGACATTTTCAAAGGCCAGGCGAATGCGGGTGGTGTCGTCGGCGGCGCCCAAAGTGGCGGTGAAGCTGGCCAGCGCGCCATTCTGCATTACCAGCGAGGCCGAGATGGTGTCTTCCACCTCGATCGGGTTGACGCGGGTGGCGACGCGACCGAAGACGCGGGCGATATCGCCCATCAGATAGGTGAAGATGTCGTGCGGATGGATGGCGTGGCCCATCAGCACGCCGCCCAGTTCGGTGGCCCACTTGCCGCGCCAGGGCACGGCATAATAGTCGGCGTCGCGACGCCAGAAGGTCTCGACGCTGCCGGCAAAGGGCTTGCCGGCAATGCCGGCATCAATAATAGCCTTGGCCTGCTCGATGCCGTCACCGAAGCGGTATTGGAATACCGGCATCAGCTTGCCCTTGGACAGTTTTTCCTGCGCCATGACTTCGTCGACCTGAGCCAGCGAGCCGACCAGCGGCTTTTCGCAGATCACATGCTTGCCGGCCTTGAGGGCGGCCATCACCATGGGGTGATGCAGCATGGGCGGGGTACAGACATCGATGATGTCGATATCGTCCATGGCCAGCACGTCATCATAGCTGGCGATGCGGCGCTCGATGCCGAATTCGTCGGCTACCGCAGCCATGCGCTCGGCATTGAGATCGCAGAGGGCGACCACCTTGAACTTGTCGGCATTGGGCAGATAGCCCTCTACCAGATGGCTGCGGCCGATGCCGACGCCGACGATGGCAACCTTGAAAATCTGGCTCATTGGGCCCACTCCGTCCCGCGTTCTGCCATCTGCTGGGCCGTCAAAGCCAGCTTCATGGCATTAAAGCAGCGCTCCTGCGGCATGGCCGTTTCGGTGCGGTTGCGGACATCGTCGAGGAACTGGCGGCCAAAGGGCAGATCGACATTGGAGCAGTCGATATGGCGCGGCCCTTCCTTGTTGACGATGAACAGGTGATTCTCGCCGGGATGGCCGGCAATGTCGATATATTTGCGCAGCTCGATATAGCCTTCAGTGCCCAGAATGGTCAGGCGCCCGTCGCCCCAGGTGGGCAGGCCATCGGGGGTGAACCAGTCGACCCGGACATAGCCCGAAGTGGTCGCGGTCTTCATGTGGACATCGCCGACATCCTGCAGGCCCGGCCGGTCGGGATGGGCGCGGTTGGCGACGCTGGCCGAGGTGATTTCGGCATCCATGGCGCCCGAGAAGAAGAGGAACTGCTCGAACTGGTGGCTGCCGATATCGCAGAGAATGCCGCCATAGCGGGCGCGCTCGAAGAACCAGTCGGGACGCTGGTTGTTGCGGATGGCGTGGGGGCCGAGGCCCACCGTGTTGATCACCTGGCCGATGGCGCCCTGGGCGATCAGGTTGCCGGCCTCGACAGTGGCCTTGACCTCGAAATGCTCCGAATAGATCACCGAATAGATGCGACCGGTTTCGGCCTGCACCTGCTTGATCTCGGCGAGCTGGGCAAAGGTGGTCATGCCCGGCTTGTCGGAAAGCACATCCTTGCCATGGCGCATGGCGGCAATCGAAATGGCGGCGCGGTCGGCCGGGATGGCTGCCGTGGTAATGACCGCAATCGAGGGATCCTCGAGAATGTCGCGGGCTTCGGCAACGCGGCGGGCCTCGGGGAATTTTTCGGCGAAGGCGGCAGCCAGGTCATCTTCCACCGCGTGGAAGGCGACGAACTGGGCGCCGGCGCGCTTGAGGCACTCCACCTGGCCATAGATGTGGCTGTGGTTGATGCCGATGGCGGCAAATTTGATGTCGGTCATGAAACAAGGCCTTGGAAAGTCGCAATCGGGAGAAGGCCTCCCTCACGCGTCTCGGCTTGCCTGTTTTCCGCTGGAAAGAAGGTGCCCGAAGCGTGGGGGAGAGAGCATTTGGTGAACGTCACCGCTTCATTCCTGTGGTCGCGATGCCCTCGATGAGCAGGCGCTGGAAGAAGAGGAAGAACAGGAAGATCGGCACGAGGCTGAGCACGCTCATGGCGAACAGACCGCCATAGTCACTGGTGCCGGTGCTGTCGGTGAAGGTGCGCAGGCCGAGCATGACGGTGTAGGATTTCATCTCGCTGAGGTAGATCAGGGGTCCGAAGAAGTCGTCCCAGGTCCAGATGAAGGTGAAGATGGCGGCGGTGGCCAGCACCGGCATGGAGAGCGGGATGATGATCTTCCAATAGATGCGCCAGGGCGAGCAGCCATCCATCTGGGCCGCCTCGTCGAGCTCCTTGGGCAGACCGCGGAAGAACTGCACCATCAGGAAGATGAAGAAGCCGTCGGCGGCGAGGAATTTGGGGACGACCAGGGGCAGGAAGGTATTGACCCAGCCGAGCTGGCGGAACAGCACATATTGGGGGATCAGCGTCACCTGATAGGGCAGCATCAGGGTCATCAGCATCATGGCGAACCAGAAGTTCTTGTACTTGAAGTTCAGCCGGGCAAAGGCATAGGCCGCCATGGAGCAGGCCATGACATTGCCCACTACCGACAGACCCGAAATGATGAAGCTGTTGGTGAAGAAGACGCCAAAGCTGGTGCGCAGCCCGTTCCAGCCGCGGATATAGGAATCAAAGCTGATCGCGCTGGGAATAACGCTGGCCGAGGTGAAGATCTCGTTTTCCGGCCGCACCGAGGCGGCCAGCAGCCAGAGCAGCGGGTAAAGCATGGCGATCGAGGCGCCGATCAGGGCGACATGGATGAGGATGGAGGTAAGGCGCTTGCGGCCGGGTGAGACCGCGGCGCCGGTGACGACCGTCAGGCGAGCAGCATCACTCATCGTAGTGCACCCAATATTTGGAGGTGAAGAAGGAGAAGGCGGTAAAGAGGCCAACCAAAGCGAGCAGGACCCAGGCCAGTGCCGAGGCATAGCCCATGCGGAAGAAGCCGAACGCCTCCTGGTAGAGGTAGAGCGTATAGAACAGCGTCGAATTGATCGGATTGCCGGTGCCGCCCGAGATGATGAAGGCAGGCGTGAAGCTCTTGAAGGCCTCGATGGTCTGGATGATGGCGTTGAAGAACACGACCGGGGTCAGCAGCGGCAGGGTGATCTTGACGAATTGCCGCCACTTGCTGGCGCCGTCGAGGCTGGCGGCCTCATACATGTCGGTGGGGATCTGACGCAGGCCGGCCAGGAAAATGATCATGGGCGAGCCGAACTGCCAGATCGACAGCACGATCAGCGTCCAGAGCGAATATTGCGGATTGGAAATCCAGCTCGGGCCGACAATGCCGACCATGGCCAGCAGCTGGTTGATGAGGCCATTGCCGGCAAAGATCTGCCGCCACAGGATGGCAATGGCCACCGAGGCGCCCAGAAGGCTGGGTAGATAGAACAGCGCGCGATAAAGCGGCAGACCGCGAATGCCGCGATTGAGCAGCATGGCCACTGCCAGCGCGAAGGCCAGCTTGAGCGGCACCGAAAAGATCACGAAAAAGATGGTGACCCGCATCGAGGTCCAGAATTTGGGGTCGTTTTCGAACATGCGGATATAGTTGGCCGCGCCCACCCAGTCGGGGGAGGTCAGCAGATCGAAATCGGTGAAGCTGAGATAAAGCGAGGTCAGCATCGGGCCGATGGTCAGGCCGAGAAAGCCGATCAGCCAGGGCAGCAGGAACAGATAGCCCGGCGCGTCATTCTGCCAGAATCGCGACCAGACGCCTGGCGCACGCTTGGGGCCGGCATCGGAACGGGCGGTGGGAGTGGAAGTGTCTTGCATGGCCATGGTCAGTGTGCCCGGAACGGCAGGGCTGCCAGGTGAACGGCAACGGCTGGCGCCAGCTGTTCCGACAGGTGTTGGCGGGGAAAAGACTGCGACATGAAAACCCGTTTCCTAGCGGCTAGAAGAAAGGCCGCGCATCCCGAGGGACGCGCGGCCGTGATCACGCTCAGCCGCGGCTGAGAATGTCGTTGGCACCGGCGACGAGGTCGCGGCCAGCCTGTTCGGGAGTCTTGGCGCCAAAACCGACTTCCTGACCGAGGGTACGGATCAGGGAAGCGTCGATTTCGCCGGCAGATGGCGGTGGCGGCGGCGGCAGGGCGCCGAGCAGATCGCCCAGATTGGCGACGAATTCGAGGGCGATCTGGCCCTTTTCGTCGAGGGTTGGGGCAACCACTTCGCGCGTCGAGGGCAGGCAGGGAATGCCACGCTCGACGCCCAGGATCTTGGCCGCTTCGGGATCGGCGATAAAGAAGTTGAGGAAGTCGGCTGCCGCTTCCTTGTTGGCGGAGCTGCCGCCAACCGAGAAGAACATCGATGGCTTGCGGTAGTGACCGCCGCCAGAGCCGGCCTCCATGCGGGGATAGCCGACCATGCCGACATCGTCCTGCATAATGGCCTGGAAGCCCACCAGCTGATTGGAGTTGGCCGGGATGGCCGCGGCCTTGCCCAGCACGATCATCGTGGTTTCGAGCGGGCCGGTATCGAGGGCCTGGTCTTCAGCCGAGACGCAGACGCCGGCGGCGCGCAGATCGGCCCACAGCGTGTACCAGGCAATGGCATCGTCCTCGTCGAAGGCAAGCTTGCCATCGGGCGTATAGAGTTCCTTGCCGCGCTGGCGCAGCCAGTTATGCAGCATGGGCTCGGAATAGGAGCCATCGGCAATGACCTTCATGCCGCCGCGCACATTGGCGCTGTTGAAGGCCTCGCCCATGGCCATCAGGTCGTCATAGGACCAGGCATTGGTGGGGGCGTCGACGCCGGCTTCGGCAAAGGCAGCCGTATTGATCAGCGTGGCCACCGAATTGGCGCCGAGCGAAATGCCGTAGAGCTTGCCGTCGACCTTGCCGCCCTCGAGCTGATCGGCGTCGAAATTGTCGAGCTGCAGCGCGCCACCGACAAATTCGTCAAGCGGGGCAATGGCGTTGCGGGTCGCGTATTCGACGATATAGCGATAGTCCATCTGCACGATGTCAGGGGCATTGCCGCCTGCCGTCTGGGTCGCCAGCTTGGGCCAGTAGTCGTTCCAGGCGAGGAACTCGGCCTCCATCTGGGTGCCCTTGGCCTTGGTATACAGGTCGGTCACGCCATAGGTGCGGTCGGCACGGTCTTGGCCACCCCAGAACAGCAGACGAAGGCTTTGCGCCTGGGCAAAGCTGGGCGACATGCCGGCGGCGCCGGCAGCGAGCAGTGCGGAGCTGCCCATCAGGAATTGACGGCGATCAAGACGAATAGACATCAGACTTTCCTCCCATGAATTGTGGTCGTTCCGAGCCTCGGAACGCCTGTAATGCAGCAGCCTCCCGCCGCTAAATCACTAACCGGTTACATATGTCCGCGACCTGACATCCCTGTCCTGCGCAAGCACCAGTGCCTTCTGCGAATTTACCTGTTCGCAACTTGCACAAATAACCGACTGGTTACGACATAGCATACTGATTTGGCGGCACGCAATCGACTTGTATGGAAGATTTTTCAGGTCGTTAACGCTGTGCCAGCCGCTTGCAGTCTGCTTGCCAATCCCTTGAACGCGTGTGTCTTTTTGGCGCCAAATCCGGGTTGGACCGGCACCGCCTCCGTCGCCCTTGCTGGGCGCTTTGTTCCTCTTGAGGAGAAGTCTGGCCCAGACTCGACCAAAAGAAAAATACGAAATAGCCTGCCCAATATAGATAAAACCTATGGTAGGATGGCATGGACAAATTGCTGAACCAGTTTCTGGCCGTGGCCGAGGCGGGCACGATCAGCGGCGCGGCCACCGCGCTATTCATCACCCAGCCGACGCTGACCTTCAACATGCGCAAGCTCGAGGAGACCATGGGCGTGCCGCTGCTGACGCGCTCGTCGCGCGGCGTCGAGCTCACCGAATATGGCGAGACGCTCTACCAGAACGCCCGGCTGATGCGCCGCCTCTATGACAATACGCTCAAGGCCATCGAGACCCAGCGCGGCCGCACCGAGCAGGGGCTCAATATCGGCACCGGCTATTCCTGGTGGACCTTGTTCATCCGCGACATGGTGGTGGATTATTCCCGCAGCTTTCCCAGCGCCCGCGTGCATGTCAGCCTGGGCAACCAGCTGCGCTGCATGGATCAGCTGCTCAGCGGCGACATCTCGCTTTTCGTCGCGCACGAGATCGAGGGCCTCAACCGCAGCACCGGGGCGCGCTTCATTCCGCTGAGCCGGGTCGGGCAGGGCTATTTCGCGCGCGCCGGCCACCCCCTGCTGCTGGCGCCGCGCAGCATTGCGGAAATCGAAGCCTATCCGGCGGTGACCAGCTCGCTGCCCGAGACCCGCCACCAGCGTTTCTTCGAAACCTGGAGCCGCACCACTGCGGCCAGCGCCGCCTTCGATCAGGGCAAATATGCCTTCGCCTCCAATTCCATGGCCGCCTGCCTCGACTATGTCGCCCGCACCGATGCGGTGATCAACCATACCGAGGTGATGGAGCCCGAATTCGTCCGGCACGGATTGGCCCGCATCGCGGTGAACGAGCCCACGCGGCAGAACAATATCGGCATCTATGTGCTCAACGAGCGTGTCGACGAGCCACGGGTGGCCGAGCTGCTCGGCTGGCTGCAGGGCGCGGCGCGGGCGGTGCTGCCGCCGCCGGCCTAGACCGGCTTGGTGCGCAGATAGTCGAGCACCATCTGCACCGCCTGGGCCTCGCGCTCCTGCACCATGTCGATGCCGCTGAGGTCGCGGGCAAAGATGACCGAGAGCGTGGCCATGTTGGAGACGTAGAAAAAGCCCAGGGCGGCAATGGAAATGTAGAGCTGCACGGGGTCGACATCGCGGCGGAAGACACCCGCATCGGCGCCGCGCTCGACAATGGTGGTGATCTGCCCAACCAGTGGCGAATGCAGCGCCTGGATGTCGGGCATGGTCTTGAGAAAGCGGGCATTCTCGATGTTTTCGGTATTGAGCAGGCGCGGGAACCAGGGATTGGCGAGAAAATGCCGGAAGGTGAAGCGCACCAGCCGGTCCATGGCCTCGACGGGGCCGAACTGGTCCAGGCTCAGCGCGCGTTCGCCGCGGCGGATCTCCTGATAGGCGTCGAGCAGCACGGCGCGGTAGAGCTCTTCCTTGTTGCCATAATAGTGGTAGAGCAGCCGCTTGTTGGCGCCGGCCAAGGCGGCAATGGCGTCCACCCGCGCGCCCTCAAAGCCGCGTTCGGCAAATTCGGCCCGTCCGGCGACCAGAATTTCCGCCTTGGTGCGGGCGCTGTCGCGCCCGCGCTTGGCCCGCGGCGCCTTAGCCGTGGGTTTGGGTGCGGTGGAAGACAGCTCGGACACGCTTGGATACCGCCGGGATGGACATCAGGATGGTAGCGACAATGATCAGGCAGATAACAGCACTGATCGGGCGGGTAAAGAACGGGCTCGGATCGCCATTGGTCAAGAGCAGCCCCCGCCGCAGGTTGAGATCGAGCAGATCGCCCAGGATAATGCCCAGCACCAGGGGCGCCATGGGATATTTCATCTCGCGCAGGATGAAGCCGACAATGCCGAAACCCACCATGACATAGACGTCGAACAGGCGCTGGGTAATGGCAAAGGAGCCCACCACGCACAGCACATAGACCACGGCCATCAGGCGTTCGCGCGGCACGGCCAGCACCGTGAGCAGCGGCTTGGTCAGGGTCAGGCCGAAGACCAGAATGGCCAGGGTCGAAAACAGCAGGATGGCGACAATCTGATAGAGCGTTTCCGGGCTTTCGGTCATCAGCAGGGGGCCGGGCCTTATGCCGTGGATGAACATGGCGGCGATCAGTACGGCGGCAGCGGCCGAGCCCGGCAATGCCAGGGTCAGGGTGGGGATCATGGCGCCGGGCACCACGGCCGAATTGCCGGTCTCGGCGGCGATCAGGCCCTCCTGGCTGCCCCGGCCGAACATTTGCGGCGCCTTGCTGGCGCGCTTGGCCGCCGCATAGCTGGCCCAGGCGCCGACATCCTCGCCCACGCCCGGAACAATGCCGACAAAGGTGCCGATCAGGCCCGAGCGCAGGATGGTTTTCCAGTATTGGAACACCTCGCCCAGCCGGGGCACGACGCGGTCGCTGGAGGAGATGATGCGCGCCTGGGCGCTGCGCTTCATGACGGCGAGGATTTCGGCAAAGCCGAAGGCGCCCACCATGGCCGGGATCAGATCGATGCCGCCGCCCAGAGCCGGCATGCCGAAGGTGAAGCGTTGATGGGCATGCAGGGTTTCCATGCCGATCATGGCGACCAGCAGGCCCAGAATGCCGGCAATATAGCCCTTGAGCGGGTCATCCATGGCCGTCAGCTGGCCCGAAATCACCACACCGAACAAAGCCAGCCAGAAGAATTCATAGGTGCCGAAACGGAGCGCCGCCTCGCCCAGCAGGGGCGCGATCAGGGCCAAAGCCACAATGCCGATAATGGTGCCCAAAGCCGAGGAGGTGGTGGCCAGGCCCATGGCGAGACCCGCCTTGCCCTGCAGGGCCAGGGGGTGACCATCGAGCGTGGTGGCCGCACTGGCCGGGGTGCCCGGAATGGCCAGCAGGATGGCGGTGCGGCTGCCGCCATAGATGGCGCCCGAATAGATGCACATCAGGCAGAGGATCGCCTGGTCCGGATCCATTTTATAGGTCAGCGTCACCAGCAGGGCGACACCCATGGTCGCGGTGAGGCCCGGCAGCGCGCCGATAACAATGCCCAGCAGCGTCGCCCAGACGATGTTGAACAGCGAGATGGGAGTCAGGAAGTGGGTAATGCCAGTGGCCAGCAGGCCCAGACCGTCAAACATGATTCAGCAGGCTCCGGTCAGGGTAGACGGACAAGAAACAGACGCTCGAATACCAGCGTGACCACGGTGGCGGTCACCACGGCCAGCCCGAGGGCCCAGGGCATGGACGCCAGCAGGGGGCGGCGCGGGGTGGCCAGCCAGGTCTCGAATGTCATGATGAAGGCGAAGACGAAAAGTCCGGTCGCCAGCCAGAAGGGCAAGAGGCCCACCAGCAGCAAGGCATAGGTCAGGGTCAGCACCAGGACGCCACCGGCCCGCTGCGCGGCCGTCGAGGTTACGGCCCGGCCCAGCGCCGTCCAGCCCCCCGGCGCGGCTATGCGCAGTGAGCGCAGGCTGAGAATGATGCCGCAGACAAGCAGGGCCAGGCCGAGCAGGCCCGGCACCAGGCCCGGCGCGGTCAGCGGATTGATGCGGCGCGCTTCGAGACGATCCATGCTCAAGGCGCCAAACAGGGTCGTTGCGGCCAGGACGATGAAGAATAGACCGGTCACGAGATCGGCCTTGATCATGGCGGGGGGCTCGGCCGCGTCGATGGCGGGGGGCGGCGCTGCCTCGGCTTGGGTGTCTTCCATATCGGGCCTCACATAATGGCAAGCGGGCGGTCCGGCCTGCATACAGGCCGAACCAGGGCGTGATGTCGACGGCCGGGCAGACTATTGCGCGACTTCGGTGCGCGTCTCGCAGTCGATGCCGATGGTGGAAGGGTCATTGACGGCCTCGCCGCGCTCCACCGAGGAGCAGGCTTCCAGGATCACCACCGGCATGGCCAGGGCCCGGGCCTCGGCGCCATAGGAGGGCGCAAAGACCGCGCCGAAGGTCTCGGCATAGGTCTGGATCGATTCCGACGTCGTCACCTGCTCGGCCCAGATCTTGTCGAGCGTGGCGATCACCTCATCGGGCACGCCGGTGGGCACGAAGATACCGAAATAGTCCGGCGCCATCTCCATGTCGGGCAGCCAGTCGGTAATGGGCGGGATCGGATCGACGCCCTCGAGCTGCAGCGGCTGGTTGGACAGCACGGCCAAAGCCCGCAGCCGGCCGCCGCGGATCAGCTCGGTCTGTTCCACTGCCAGCTGGGTGGTGACCATGGCTTCGCCCGAAGCCGTGGCAATGGCGGCCGGCCCACCGCCATCATAGGTGATCATATTGTAGTCAAAGCCTTCGGCCGCGTCCGAAAGCGCGGCAATAGCCGTGCCGCCCGAGGAGGTGATGCCGGCCGTGGCCACGGTGATCTCGCCGCCGCGCGTCTGCAGGGCCTCGAGCAGCTGGCCGAAATCGGTGAATTCACTATCGGCGGGTACCGAAACCACGGGCACATTGGCGACCGAGAGATAGATGTGCCAGTCATCGATATCGGTGCCTTCCAGCAGGCCGGTCACCGAATAGGTGGCATTGTTGGCAATGGCATTGGCGGTCCAGGTATAGCCGTCGCGCGGGGCGTTGAGCACTTCCTGGGTGCCAATGGCGCCCGAGGCGCCGGGCTGGTTGACGACAACGACATCGACGCCAAGCGCTTCGGCCAGAATCGGCGCCGTGACGCGGGTCACCTGGTCAGTGGAGCCACCGGCGCCCCAGGGCACGATCAGATTGATGGGGCGGTCAGGCTTCCATTCCTGCGCCAAGGTCATGGTGGTCCCCAGCAGCACCGTCGTGGCACTGCAGGTCAGCAGAAGTCGCAGCGTGCGAGTCATGGTGATCCTCCCAAAAACAGTTGTGCGGGCTGACTTTTGTCATTGGCCCGCCAGCAGACTGAAGTCGCTTTGGCCTGCTGTCAACCAACAAGTAACCAGCCGGTGATTTTCGATATCCGGCCTGGGCCCGCTTTTCCAGTTGCCGTGCATCCTGTTGCGGGCAACACTGGCCCGGTGCCGAAACCGGGCTGCACCGGGCGGTTGGCAAAGGCGGGGTCGCGACGTGGATCTTCAATCAGCATTGCTCATGGTGCTTGCGCTGGGGGCGGGCGCCGTGGTCAAGGGCGCGACCGGGATGGGGCTGCCGCTGATCGCGCTGCCCGTGCTCACAGCCGTGTTCGGGCTGCAGCATGCGGTCGGGCTGATGACCATTCCCCTGATCGTCACCAATGCCTGGCAGGTCTGGCGCTTTCGCGCCGAGGCCGGCGGGCCACGGCTGGCTTTCCTGCCCTGGTTTCTCGTCGGCGGCGCGCTCGGCATCGGTCTGGGCACCTGGGCGCTGACCAACCTGCCCGAGCGGCTGCTGGTGCTGCTCCTGGGGGTCATCCTGCTTGCCTATGTCGCGCTGCGGCTGGCCACGCCGCATTGGGCGCTGAGCCCCCTCATGGCCCGGCGCTTCGGGCCCCTGGCGGGGCTGGGCGGCGGCACCCTGCAGGGCGCTACCGGCATATCGGCGCCGATCGGGGTCACCTTCATCCACGCCATGGGCCTGGACCGCGCCGCCCATGTCTATGCCGTTTCGGCCATGTTCCTGCTGTTTTCCCTGGTGCAACTGCCTGCGCTCTGGGCCGCCGGGGTAATGCAGCCGCTCTGGCTGCTGCAGGGCCTGCTGGCCCTTGTGCCGATCCTGCTCTTCATGCCCATCGGGCAATGGATCAGCGGCAGGCTCAGCCGCACCGCCTTTGACCGCATGATCCTGGTCTTTCTGGGCGCCATCGGGCTCAAAATGGTGCTGGGCGTGTGATCGGCGCCTGACAAATTTGCCGATGCCCGCTTGACGGGCACCGGCCTGTCGCTATACGCAAGTAACCAAACAGTTACACGCAAAGACGCGCAGGGAGGAATTGCGATGGCGGACAGACGGCTTGGCCTGATCATGCACGGGGTAACCGGACGCATGGGCTATAACCAGCACTTGGTGCGCTCGATCCTGGCGATCCGCGACCAGGGCGGCATCGCGCTGGCCAATGGCGACCGCCTGGTGGTCGACCCGATCATCGTGGGCCGCGACGCCGACAAGATCGAGCGGCTGGCCAAGAAGCACGATATCAAGCGCTGGAGCAGCGATCTCGATGCGGCCCTGGTCAATCCGGAGGACACGGTGTTCTTCGATGCGGGCACGACGCTGATGCGCGCCAGCCTGATCGAAAAGGCGCTGGCCGCCGGCAAACATGTCTATTGCGAAAAGCCCACCAGCGATTCCCTCGAGGTCGCCGTCAACCTGGCCAAGACCGCCCGGGCCTCGGGCCTCAAGCATGGCGTGGTGCAGGACAAGCTGTTCCTGCCCGGGCTGATGAAGCTCAAAATGCTGCGTGACAGCGGCTTTTTCGGCGACATTCTGTCGGTGCGCGGCGAGTTCGGCTATTGGGTCTT
>CAXBHD010000087.1:0-11946 GCA_963975335.1 uncultured Devosia sp.
ATCGCGTCGGGCATCGGATACTTGTAGGTGAGCTGCATTTCATGTCGGACGGTGCCGCGGAAATCGGTCAGCAACAGCACGGCGCTCCGTCTGCCGACCTTGCAACCGAAGGACAATACGCCCCCTTCGGCCAGGCTCATCGGCACCGATGGCTTGCCGACCTTGCCTTTGGTTGGCCTGCCGCGGCTGAGCAGCCCCTCCGCCTCCATCTCGCGCAGAATGATGGAAACGGTCTGCGGCGACAGGTTCGCCATGCGCGCCAGATCGCTGCCGGCGGTGGGCCCGTTGCGTTGCAGCAGGGTCAGCAGCAGGCGCTCGTTGTAATCGCGCACGCCGCTCTGGTTGACGCCATTGCTGAGGGTTCGAATGATTGCAGGTCTCATGGCGCCGCACCTTAGAGATTGCCGGAACAGGCGGGAAGGTACCGCAGAGCCAATAAATAAATAAAGTAGATTTATATATTGACGGGGGAGTTGGAACTGGCCACCATGAAACCGTCATCGAACCACTGACGGACCTGGGAGGAGCCCGGTTCGCTGCGGGACAAGGGAGAGAGAATCTTGAACAAGCTGCTTTTGGGCACAGCACTGTGCCTTGCTGTCATGTCGGCACCGACCATCGCGCAGGAGGCGATTTCGGCATGCCTGATCACCAAGACCGACACCAATCCTTTCTTCGTGAAAATGCGTGAAGGCGCCGAGGCCAAGGCCGCCGAGCTGGGCATTACACTGCAGTCATATGCCGGCAAGATTGACGGCGACCATGAAACGCAGGTCGCTGCCATCGAAACCTGCATTGCCTACGGCGCCAAGGGCATCCTGCTCACCGCCTCGGATACCTCGGCCATTGTCCAGTCGGTACAGAAGGCGCGCGATGCGGGCTTGCTGGTGATTGCACTTGATACGCCGCTCACCCCGGCCGATGCCGCCGACGCGACCTTTGCCACCGACAATTTCCTCGCTGGGGAACTGATTGGCAAATGGGCCGCCGGCAAGCTCGGCGACGACGCCGCCAATGCCAAGATCGCGATGCTCGACCTCGCCATCAGCCAGCCCACCGTCGACGTTCTGCGCGATCAGGGCTTCCTGCAGGGATTTGGTATCGAGCTGGGTGATCCGGACAAATGGGGTGACGAAACCGATCCGCGCATCGTCGGTCATGACGTGACGTCGGGCAATGAGGAGGGGGGCCGCAAGGCCATGGAAAATCTCCTGGCCAAGGATCCATCGATCAACGTTGTCTATACCATCAACGAGCCGGCTGCCGCGGGCGCTTATGAGGCGCTCAAGTCCATCGGCCGTGAGGGCGACGTGCTCATCGTTTCGGTGGATGGCGGGTGCCCTGGCGTCGCCAATGTCAAGGACGGCGTGATCGGTGCGACCTCGCAGCAGTATCCGCTGCAGATGGCGGCCCTGGGGGTCGAGGCCATCAAGGCCTGGGCGGATACCGGCGCAAAACCGGCGCCGACAGAGGGCAAAGCCTTCTTCGATACCGGCGTGGCGCTGGTAACCGACACGGCTGTAGAGGGCGTCGAGTCCATTGACAGTGTCAAAGGCGCCGATCTCTGCTGGGGCTGAACGGGCCTGACTGACAAGACGGGGGGTGGGCCTGCGGTCCACCCCTCATCCAACGGACCTGGGAGGAGAACCCGTGAGCGAACATGAACTGGACGCGACAGCCGTCGCGCGGGAAACTGTCGCCGTATTTGACCACCAACCGAGGGGACTGCTGTCGCGGCTGCAGCATGCCCTGCACAGCACGCCCGCGCTTGTGCCGCTGATCGTGCTGGTGCTGTCGATCGCCGTCTTCGGCACGCTGCTGGGATCGAAATTCTTCTCGTCCTTCGCGCTCACGCTGATCCTGCAGCAGGTAGCCATTGTCGGCATTGTCGGGTCGGCGCAGTCGCTGGTGATCCTGACAGCGGGCATCGACCTGTCGGTTGGCGCCATCATGGTGCTGAGTTCGGTCATCATGGGCCAGTTCACCTTCCGCTACGGCCTGCCGCCAGTGGTCAGCATCGGCATCGGCCTGATGGTCGGCACCTTTGTCGGGTTCATCAATGGCTGGCTCATAGCGCGCATCAAGCTGCCGCCATTCATCGTGACGCTGGGCATGTGGCAAATCGCGCTCGCGTCCAACTTCCTGTACTCGGGCAACGAGACCATCCGCGCCCAGGAAATCGAGACACAGGCGCCGCTGCTGCAGTTCTTCGGGCAGTCGATCACTATCGGTGGTGCAGTCTTTACCTATGGCGTGATTTTCTTCGTGCTGCTGGTGCTGTTGCTGGCCTATGTGCTGCGCCACACCGCCTGGGGGCGCCATGTCTATGCCGTGGGCGACGATCCGGATGCCGCCGAGCTGTCGGGCGTCAATACCAAGCGAATCCTCATCTCGGTCTATATGCTGTCGGGGCTGATCTGCGCCTTTGCCGGCTGGGCCCTGATCGGGCGCATCGGATCGGTTTCGCCGACCTCGGGCCAGTCGGCCAATATCGAGTCCATCACCGCAGTGGTGATCGGTGGCCTGTCGCTGTTCGGCGGTCGTGGCTCGATCCTCGGCATGCTGTTCGGGGCGCTGATCGTCGGCGTCTTCTCGCTCGGCCTGCGCCTGCTTGGCGCGGATGCGCAGTGGACCTATTTGCTGATCGGCGCGCTCATCATCGCCGCAGTGGCCGTTGACCAGTGGATCAGAAAGGTATCGGTCTGATGGAACCCATTCTCAAGGCGCGCAACCTTTCCAAGCGTTATGGCCGGGTCACCGCGCTCGACAACTGCGATTTCGATCTGATGCCGGGGGAAATCCTTGCGGTCATTGGCGATAATGGTGCGGGCAAGTCGTCACTGATCAAGGCCATGTCGGGCGCCATTGCACCCGACAGCGGCGAGATCTTCCTCGATGGTCAATTGGTAAGCTTCAGCTCGCCCATAGAGGCGCGGCATGCGGGGGTGGAAACCGTGTACCAGACGCTGGCCATGTCGCCGGCCCTGTCCATTGCCGACAATATGTTCATGGGGCGCGAACTGCGCAAGCCGGGCATTGCGGGCAGCCTGTTCCGCCAGCTTGACCGGCCCAGAATGGAGCGCATCGCGCGCGAGAAACTCAGCGACCTGGGCCTGAGCACGATCCAGAACATCAATCAGACGGTGGAAACCCTGTCTGGTGGCCAGCGCCAGGGCGTGGCTGTGGCGCGGGCGGCGGCCTTTGGCAGCAAGGTAATCATCCTGGATGAGCCGACAGCGGCGCTCGGTGTCAAGGAGTCGCGGCGCGTGCTGGACCTGATCCAGGACGTGCGTACCAGAGGCATTTCCATCGTCCTGATCAGCCACAACATGCCGCATGTGTTTGAGGTTGCCGACCGCGTGCATGTCCACCGGCTCGGGCGGCGCCTCTGTGTGATCGACCCGAAGGACTATACCATGTCCGATGCCGTGGCATTCATGACAGGAGCCAAGGATGCACCCGGTCGTGTGGCAGCCTAGCTAGACCGCCAGAGAATGTCGCCCCGTGCCGCCGCCGAGATAGGCATCGAAGAGGGCGGCGATACTGCGCACAAAGGGCCTGCCGCGTTCGGTGACGGTGAAACACTCGGCATCGGCCGTCATGATACCGTCCTCGTCCGCGGCGGCAATGGCGCATGCCGCGGCGAACAGGGCCGCGCCGGTGTCGCCGAACGCGGTTAGCGCCTCCCGGCGCAAGGCGAACTGGCAGAGCAGCGCCTCGATGGCGTGGCCGTGCAACCGGTCGTCCGGCTGCAGGGCAAAGCCGCGGGCGGTGGCGCCCTCTCCGGCTCGCACGGCCTTCTGATAGTCCCCGGTGGCGGTGATGTTCTGCACATAGCCCTGTGGCAATTGGCCGATGGCGGAGGCTCCCAGCCCGATCAGCACGTCGGCGCCGTCATCGGTATAGCCCTGGAAGTTGCGACGCAGCCGGCCTTCCGCTGCGGCGATGGCCAGGCTGTCGCTGGCGCGGGCAAAATGATCGAAGCCGATGGGGCGTAGGCCGCCCGCGCCGAGCAGGCGCGCCGCCAGTTGCGACTGTGCAAAGCGCGCCTTGACGTCAGGCAGAGCCGCCTCCGGAATCATCTGCTGGTGCTTTTTCATCCAGGGGACGTGGGCATAGCCAAACAGGGCCGTGCGATCGGGCGCCAGCGACAGGACCTGGGCAATGGTGGCCTCGATGCTTTCGAGGGTCTGATAGGGCAGGCCATAGAGCACATCGACATTGACCGAGTGGACCCCGCGCGCCCGCACCTGGTCAACCACATGCTTGGTCTGCTCAAACGTCTGGAGACGGTTGATGGCGCGCTGGACGCGGTCGTCGAAATCCTGCACGCCAACGCTGGCGCGGGTCAGACCGAACGCCGCCATGGCATCGAAGCGGTCTTCGCCCAGATCATTCGGGTCGATCTCGATGCTGATCTCGGCGTCAGCGGCGATGGTGAAGCGCGAGGCCAGGCGGGCCTTGAGCCTGGCCATGTCCGCCCCCGTCAGCATGGTCGGGGAACCGCCGCCGAGGTGGATGGCCGTGACCAGGCCGCGTCCGCCCAGCTTATCGGCGACCCAATCTATTTCGGCAAAGAGCGCGTCGAGATAGAGGGCGACGGGCTCGTAGCGCAGCGTGTGCTTGGTATTGCAGCCGCAGAACCAGCAGAGCCGATCGCAATAGGGAACATGCAGGTAAAGCGAGATCGTCGCATCCTCGGGGACTGCCCGCAGCCAGGTAGCATAGGTCTCCGGCGTGATTCCGGCATGAAAGTGCGGCGCCGTGGGGTAGCTCGTATAGCGGGGAACAGGGGTGGCATAGCGTTCAACAAGGTCGTCGCGGCGGTCGTGGTGCATCAGGAAGAATCCATGGCTGGAGGCCTGCCAAACTAGCGCCGTGATCGAGGCAGGCTTTGACCCCGATCAACTATGGGACAGATTGCCTTGCCCGATATCGGATGAAATCCAGCCAGGACGCTGCTGCTGGCATTTTTCGGATTTCTCCTTGGCGACAAGGGAATGAGGCTGTTTCGTGACATGCGATGGGCGCATCACTGCCCCACCTCAGGTCATGTTGACCCCTCCATGCAAGCATCCTCAAGTGCAGGTTCATTTTCGTTGCTTCGGCGCCACAAGGGACAGGAGCTGCGCTTTGCCAAGAATTCTCTACCTCGTTCACAACCTTGCCGACCCGGCCGTCGGGCGGCGCGTCGCCATGTTCCGACAGGGCGGCGCCGAGGTGGATGTCGTCGGATTCCGACGTGGCGATGCGCCTTTGCCGGATTTGCCGGTCAACACTGTTCTGGAACTCGATATCACCCATGACGGCCGCATGCTGCACCGGCTGGGTGCGACACTCAAAGCGGCGTGGCGGGCGCCCCGATGGGCCAGATCGCTGCCGCGACCGGATGTCATCGTGGCGCGCAATCTTGAAATGCTGGGCGTGGCGCGGCGCCTGCTGGCCAGCTGGGACGTGGCACCGGGTCTTGTCTATGAATGCCTCGACATTCACCGCTTGATGTTGCGACAGGATCCAATCGGGCGGGGGATGCGCGGGCTAGAGCAGCGCCTGATGGCCAATGTGGACCTCGTCCTCACCAGTTCGCCTGGCTTTGTGCGCCACTATTTCGACCTTTACGGCGCCCCGCCGCTGCAATTGGTGGAGAACAAGGTATTTGCCCCCGGCATCGCCGCCTTTGCGTGCAATCCGGCGCTACAGGACGACCCTACAGTATTGCGGATGGGCTGGTTTGGCGCCTTGCGCTGCCGCACCTCGCTGGCGGCGCTCGACGCCTTGACGCGGCGTCTGGACGGGCGCCTCAACGTCGTCCTTGCCGGCCGGCCGGCTCTGTCTGAATTCGATGATTTTCACGCCACGGTGGCAAGCGCCCCGCATATCGATTTCCGCGGGTCCTTTGCCTATCCCCAGGATCTGGCCGGCCTCTATGGCGCGGTGCACTTCGTCTGGGCGATCGACTTTTTCGAAGCCGGGCTCAATTCGAGCTGGCTGTTGCCCAACCGGCTTTATGAGGGATGCCTCAATGGCGCCATCCCGATCGCGCTGGCCGGCACGGAGACTGCAGCATTCATCGAACGGCTCGGCATTGGCGTGGTGCTGCCCGATATTTCCCAGGCCAGTCTCATCGCCATGATCGAAGCCATGACCCCCGAGCGGCTGCGCCAGCTGGCGGCGGATGTGGCCGCCCAGGATCGCGCCCTGTTCCTCTGCGAGGCGGGGGAATGTGTTGACCTGGTGCAGCGCCTTGCCCACCACAAGCCCGCCCAGCCCGAACTGGAGGTCGCCGCATGAGCCAACGCACCCTGATCATCGTGCCGACCCTTAACGAGGCGCGCCATATCGGCGATCTGCTGGCGGCTTTGTTGGTCGAGGCCGAGGCGCTTGATGCCAGCATCATCGTGGCCGATGGCGGCAGCACCGATGGTACGCCCGAGATCGTGGCGCAGTGGGCGCTGGAGGCCGCGCGCGTGCGCCTGATCCATAACCCGCGCCGTATCCAGAGTGCAGCGATCAACCTCGTCGTGGCCCAGTTCGGTGACGCGGCCGACTATCTCATTCGCATAGATGCCCATGGCGCCTATCCCGCCGACTATTGCCGCCAGCTCGTCGCCGAGGCCGGGGAGCTGGGAGCGGCCTCGATTGTCGTGCCGATGACCACTGTCGGCATTGCCGCCTTTCAGCGCGCCGTGGCGACGGCACAGAATTCCGCCATTGGGACCGGAGGCTCGGCGCACCGCTCGGGCAAGGCGCGCGGCGCGGTGGACCACGGGCACCACGCGCTGATGCGCATCGATGCGTTTCGCAGCGTGGGTGGCTATGACGAAACGTTCCGCTTCAACGAGGATGCCGAGCTCGACTATCGCCTGCGGCAGGCCGGCCATACTATCTGGCTCACCGACCGCACGGCCATGACCTATTATCCGCGGTCGACCCCAAGCGGGCTGTTCCGGCAGTATTTCGGCTATGGCGGGGGCAGGGCGCGCAATATCCTCAAGCACCGGGTCATTCCGCGCCTGCGCCAGCTGGTGCCGCTCGCCATCCTGCCGGTAGTGCTGCTGGCGGCCCTGTCAATCTGGCACTGGGGCTTTCTGCTGCCGCTGGCGCTGTGGGGTACCGGCTGCATTGCGCTGGGCGTGCATGCCGCGCGGAAATACTATCCTCAATACGGTATGCCGATGGCGCTGTCGCCGCTGGTCGGACTGGCTGCCATGATCATGCATCTGGCCTGGTCGTCCGGCTTCTGGGCGCATGTGGCGCAGCGGCCGTTTCGGCGCGGGGCGGTCTGACGCCATGGCCAGCGTAGACATCTGCATCTGCACCTTTCGCCGGCCGTTTCTGGCCGAAACGCTGCGATCGGTCGCGCGCCTGACGGTGAGCGGGCATGAGATCCGCATCATCGTCGCCGACAATGACCACCAGCCCTCGGCCCGCACGCTGGTCGATGGCCTGCGTGACGCGCTGCCGTTTCCGCTGACCTATGTGCATGCGCCGGCGGCCAATATCTGCATTGCCCGCAATGCCTGCCTCGACCACGCGGATGCTGACTATGTCGCCTTTGTCGATGACGACGAGATCGTCGCGTCTGGCTGGATCAGCGCGCTGCTTGGCGCGGCGGCGGCAAACGGCGCGGCGGCGGTGCTGGGTCCGGTCCGGGCGATCTATGGGACGGAGGCGCCGGCCTGGATGGTGGAGGGTGATTTTCATTCGACGCTGCCCGTCTTTGTCGGTGGCCAAATCCGTACCGGCTATACCTGCAATGTGCTGATCCGCTGGTGCGCGCCCTATAAGGCGTTGCGTTTTGATCTACGGCTGGGCCAGTCGGGTGGCGAAGATACGGCATTTTTCTATCGGCTGACCGCACTGGGCGGCACGATCGCCTATGCGGCTGATGCCGTCGTTGAGGAGCCGGTGCCAGCGGACCGGGCCAATATGGGCTGGCTGGTGCGCCGCCGTCTGCGGTTCGGCCAGACCCATGGCACGCTACAGTCCGGCTCGCGTGCCAAGGCGCTGGCCGTGGTGGCGGCCAAGATCGGCTATTGCGGCATGCTGACGGCGATGACGGCATTTTCACCCGTCCTGCGGCGTCGCAACTGGCTGCGGGCGGTGCTGCATATGGGGGTCGCCGGCGGCATTCTGGGGGTGCGCCAGGCGGCGCATTACGGCCAGACGCCGCAGTGACCGAAGTCGTTTGAATTTTCCCAGCCATCAGGCGGAGTGTGTGCATGCTCGAAAAGACCAGCTATCCAGAAGCCTTGGTACCGCAACAGACCGACCTCAAGACTGTCGACATCGAACGTCTGGTCTCCCTGATGCGACGGCAGGCGCTGGTGCTGGGGTTGAGCGTGTTCGTGGCGCTGCTGCTGGCGGTGTTCTATCTGTCGCTGGCGCCACGCACCTATATGTCGGCGGGGCAGGTACTGCTGGACCGCAATCTCGAGCAGGCGGCCGGCGACGGGGCCGCCTTGACCAGTAGTGTGGAAATTGAAGCCCAGGTGCTCAACCAGATCGAGGTGCTGCGCTCGAGCCGAGTGGCCACAGCGGTAGCCCGAGCAGAATCGCTGATGACGGATCAGGATTTTCTGAATCCGCCCCCCTCCTTTTCCCAACGGGTTCGGGGGCTCATTCCATTCATGGCGGGACCCGATAGCGATAACGTGCAGGCCAGTCTCGACGACGTCGTGGGCACGCTGCGCGCCAATGTGCAGGTGGACCGCATGGGCCGCAGCTCGATCATTCGCGTCGGCTATGAGGCAGCGACACCCGAGCTGGCGCAGCGCATTGCCCAGGCCTATGCCGACGCGCTGCTGCAGGATCAGCTCAATGCCGAGCTTGAAGCGACCAGCGCGGCCTCGGACTGGCTGCAGCAGCGACTGGCCGAACTGGGCGAGAACCAGCGCAATGCCAGCCTGGCCATCGAGGCCTATCGTCAGCAGACCGGCCTTTCTGTCGGGCAGGACCAGATCCTGACGACCCAGCGTATCGGCAGCCTCTCCAACCAGCTTGCGGAAGCCCAGGCCGAAACGGCCCGATTGCGGGCCCTGTCAGCCCAGTTGGAGGCGGTGGTCGCGGCCGGTCCGGAAGCGGCGTCGAGCTATGTGTCGCTGCTGAGCGGCACGCAAACGGATCCGGCCGAGATCGCGGCATTGCGGACGGAATCGGCAGGCTTGACCAGTCGTATCGCCGAGGTGCGTGCCGGCTTTGGCGACGACCACCCGCAATTGCTGGTGCTGGGCGCGGAAAAAAGGGCGCTCGACAGCCGCATCTATGCGCTGCTGCAAAATCTCGATGGGCAGTATCGCACCCAGCTGTCGATCGCCAGCCAGCAGGAAGCGGGCCTGCGCAGCGATATCGATGCGGAAGGACAGAGCGCCGGGCTGATCAGCCAGGAGCAGGTGCGGCTCAACGAGCTGCAGCAGCGCTCCGATGCCCTGGCGTCGCTCTACAAGAGCTACTTGCTGCGCTACGAGGAATCGGTGCCGCGCCAAAGCTTCCCGATACCCTCGATCCGTATCGTCACCGATGCTTTGCTGCCCGAACAGCCCTCCAGTCCGCGCACCATGGTCATCCTGGCAGCGGCGATTATTGCGGGCGGTTTTCTAGGGGTGCTGCTGGGTGCTATCAACGAGCTGCGCGAGCGCGGCTTCCGCGTCGGTTCGCAGGTGCGGCGCCATCTGGGGCTGCGCTTCCTGGGCTATGTGCCAAAGCTGCAGCTCAAGGCCGGTGCCACCCCGGCCGACCAGCGCAAGGCAGTGCGTACGCTGGTGCGTGGCGCTTCCGGCCAGCGCATCGGTCGCCGCTGGGGCGGGCCCTATATGGAAACGCTCAAGGCCACCCGTCTGGTGATGCAGCCGTTTGCCGAACGCGGCACCACGGTTCTGGGTGTCGTGTCGGCGCTGCCGGGTGAGGGCAAGTCCATCTTCGTCATGTCGATGGCCGAGATGCTGGCTGCCGCTGGGTCGCGGGTACTGATCATCAATGCCGACGAGAATGTGACGCAAGGCCGATCGGGGTTGCCGGCGCCAAGCTCGGATTGGCGCAAGGTCGCCATTACCGACAGCGAGACCGGTATCGTGACGCTTGCTGCCATGGCGCCGGAGGCCGGTGGCGGCGACCTGTCGGGTCCGGCCATGCAAAAAGTGCTGGCGGAAGCGCGCGGACAGTTCGACTACGTCGTGCTTGACCTGCCGGCGCTGGGCCTGGTCATCGACGCGCTGTCGGTGCTGCCGCTGACCGACGGCGCCGTGCTGGTGGCGGAGTGGGGGAAGACGCCACGCAGGCTGCTCAACAGCCTGCTGGAGCGCGAGCCGGAACTGGCCGATTACATTGTGGGCGTCGTACTCAACAAGGTCGATCTGGATGCATTGCCCCGCTACACCGATGTGGGTGGGCTGGAGCGCTTTGCCCATAGTGCGGAACAACGTCTGGAGGCGGCGCCCCAGTAGGGCGCCGCCGCGCCGCTCACTCGGCAGCGGTTTTGAAGCCTTCCATCAGCGCCGTATGCAGGCCGAGCTTTTCGAGACCGGCCAGAAAGCCTTCACCGATATCGTCGCGCGCCAGTGCATAGGCGACATTGGCGGTGAGAAAGCCGATCTTGGAGCCGCAGTCGAAGGACTGGCCCTCATATTTGACGCCGATGAAAGGCTGCTGCGTCATCAGGGTCTGCATCGCGTCAGTCAGCTGGATTTCACCGCCGGCGCCGCGCGGCTGGTCGGCCAGCAGCGGGAAGATTTCCGGCTGGAGTATGTAGCGCCCGGAAATGATGAGGTTGGACGGTGCCTCGGCTGCACTGGGTTTTTCCACCATGCCGTTGATGCGGAAGCTTTGGTCGTCGCCAGCACCGCGGCCAACCACGCCGTAAGATGACACTTCGGCCATCGGCACTTCTTCGACAGCCACGACATTGCCGCCGGTGACCTCGTAGGTTTCCATCATCTGCCTGAGCACGCCCCGTTGTGCTTTGAAGAGCATGTCGGGGAGCAGCAGGGCGAAGGGCTCATCGCCGACAATGTCGCGCGCACACCATACTGCGTGACCCAGTCCCAAAGGTTCCTGCTGGCGGGTGAAGCTGGTTCGGCCCGCCGAAGGCAGGTCGCGTTGCAGCTCACGCAGTATGGTGGTCTTGCCGCGTGCCTCAAGGGTCGCTTCCAGTTCGAACTGGCGGTCGAAATGGTCCTCGATGACACCCTTGTTGCGGCCGGTGACAAAGACGAAATGGGTTATGCCGGCCTCACGAGCTTCGTCGACCGCATATTGAATCAAGGGCCGATCGACTACGGTCAGCATTTCTTTGGGCATGGCCTTGGTGGCCGGCAAGAAGCGGGTCCCCAGCCCGGCGACGGGGAAGACGGCAGTCTTAACGCGTTTTGACAATTCACTCTCCTAGCTAGAGGGGGGTGAGCGAATAGGACCATGACCGGACAGGGTGAGCCACCAGAAATCCCGGTTAGCAATGCATGGCTCGATTGCATATAAGCTGTTTATCGCATCTGCTGCATTTCAAGGCAGGGGGAACGAATTGTAGCCCCATTTCGGATCTGGCCGACACAATTCATTCTTCGTTAGTTGCAGTATTTCGAAGTACTTGCGGAGGGATGGCCATCGCGTTCATAGACCGCCTGAACCGACTGGACCGTCGTTTGCAGCGGCGACGCAGCAGGAACGCAGACGTGATCGGTCCGGGAGTTTCTCTGTGTAGCGCAGGGTTGTATTTACCGGGTCATGCTATTGGGTGTATCGGCTTAATATGGCCACTGCAGAGGGCCGATTTGCCGCCGATGGCGGGTCAAGGTCCATTTCCGGCCTGGGCAGCGTGGGAGGATTTCGTGGAGCCAAAGCGAGCTAAGGATGGTCACGCACGCGATGTGCAGCTGACTGAGCCGGCGTCTTTGCGCGGCCGTGCGCCGTTCCCCTGGCCATGGGGCCTGGTCGCCATCGGCATCATGGCAC
>CAXBHD010000088.1:0-11932 GCA_963975335.1 uncultured Devosia sp.
CGACATATTGCGTATATTTATATACGCTTAATTATATATGGTGAGGACGCTTCTACCGGGAAACAGCTCTGGTTTTGCAAGGCATCTCCTGGCGAAACCCAACAGTCGTTTCAATCGCTTTGGCCGTCCCGTTTGATATTGAGAGCGTCGACAGCGGAGCGGCTTATGACGTCAGACCACGGCACGCCAATTTTTACATGCTCTCCCGTTAGCATCGCAAACCTCGTTGCGCTCAACGGCCGCAGGTTTCATCGCAATGAGAAATCTGGTTGTCAGTGCCTGTTCCATATGGATACCGTAAGACACCCAGAATCCGCGTGTCAGGGTATGGTTTGGGGCCCAGTGGGGCCTTCTGAAATACTGACCCGCGCCCCCAAAGATCTTCTAAATTTGTGTAGATTCCTCTCTACACGAGCATGGTTAATTAAAGCGCCAAATTACGGACGAACAAATTATTGCGATAATCATGGAGCAGGAATCCGGTAAGAAGACTGGTGATGTGTGTCGGTGCCACGCGACCAGCTCGACGACGTTCTACAAATACAAATTGAAATATGGTGGCATGGAACCGTCTGATGCGGAGCGGTTACGGGCGTTGAAAGATGAGACAGGCAAGAACTGCTTCATAGCAAAGTAGTGAGCCAGTCCTCGGCACGGGCGGATGGAATCTCTGCTCCGCCCGTGCCTTGTGCATCAGTCCCCGACGAAAAGGGCGTCCAGGATCACTACCCCGTCTTCGAGCGCGAGAACCGGATTCATGTCCGCGCTTTCGATCTCCGGCGAAGCTGCCGCAAGGCGGCTGACCTGAGCCAAAAGCGCCGCGAGCGCGTCTAAGTCGGCGGGTGCCGAGCCGCGCGGGTGAGTCAGCAGGCGGATAGCGCGCACCTCGTGGATCATCGCGCGCGCCTCGCTTTCGCTAAATGGCGCAGCGCGGAAGACTACGTCGCGCAGAGCCTCAACATGGACGCCGCCCAACCCGAACATGACGACTGGCCCGAAGGTCGGATCGCGTTGCACGCCGATCACGCATTCGGCAACGCCCTTGCGCATCGGTGCCACCATTAGCCCATCAAGGCGCGCTTCAGGTGCCTTTGACCGCGCAGCGGCAAGAATGCGTTCTCCAGCGGCCTCAGCCTCAATCCGGCCAATCAGATTTAGCTCAACCCCACCGATATCAGACTTGTGACCAATGTCAGGCGAGACGATCTTGACCACGACGGGGCCGCCAAATTCCTCGGCCGCTGCCCCAGCCTCCGCCGCAGTGGCGACGTGCCTGAAGGTGACCACTGGCAGGTCGCGCTGCGCCAGTGCGCTAAGCGCGGCCGGCTCTGTGCAGTCCGGTGGTACGCTCAGCGCGGGTGGCAGGGCTACCCCCGTGACGTCATTCTGGTCAAAGCCACGCGCCATACGCGCCAGCGCGGCCAGTGCGTTAACAGCCCGGTTGGGATCCTTGAATACCGGAACGCCTGCGGCCTCAACCGTCTTGCGGAATTCTGGGCTGGGTAATGTCGACACTACCTGAAGCACATGGGGTGTCTCGGCACGGACCTCGGCAATTTCGCGCGCAAAGATCATTCCGGCCGGACCCAGTCCTGACGCGGAAATGAAGCTTACGACACTGTCGCAGGTACCGTCGGCGGCGAGCAGCCCCAGGGCTTTGCGCGACGCGCCGGGCAACTGGATGACCTGACCAGTGATGTCCAGCGGGTTGCGCGTTCCAGCGAAGGGGACCAGTTCGAGTATCTTGTCCTGCGTGGTGCGGGTCAGCTCGGGCACGCTCAGGCCTTTGGCTTCGGCTGTGTCGGCCATCAGCACTCCTGCTCCGCCCGACACAGTGTAAAGCCCGACGCGCGATCCGCGCGGCAGGCCTGCGACCGACGCGGCATAGGCGATGTCGAGGCATTCCTCGATACTGTCGGCGCGCAGCACATTGTATTGTCGGAAGATACCTTCAAAAACCGCGTCTGCGCCGGCAAGGGCGGCGGTATGCGACGCAGCGGCCTTTGCGCCGGCCTCGGTGCGGCCAACCTTGCACACGATCAGCGGCTTACCCGCCGCACGGCATGCGGCCAGCGCACGGCGCAGTCCGTAACCGTCACGGCACCCTTCCATGTAGCCGACGATAACGTCGGTTCCGGGGTCAGACGCCAGCCATTCGACGCTCTCAGCAAAACCGAGATCTGCCTCGTTTCCCGTCGTGATCCAGAAGCTCAGCCCGATCCCGCGTTCCCGCGCGAGCGAGTAGGCGAAGCCGCCAAACGCGCCCGACTGGCTGACCAGCCCGATCCGACCAAGTGGGGCTTCACCAGCGTTGATAACAGGGGCGAAGGTGGCAAATACCTTTTCCTCGATGTTCATGAAACCAAGGCAATTAGGCCCCATCAGCCTCATATTGGCCGCCGCCGCGATCTCCCGTAGGCGGTCTTGCTGGGCGGCACCTTCCTCACCAATCTCCGCGAAACCGGACGAGAACATGACCACGCCCTTGACGCCCGCGTCCGCGCAATCTTGAAGCGCCTGCACGGCAATGGCTGAGGGTACCGCAATGATCGCAAGGTCCACAGGGCCCGGCGCATCCTTGACGTTGGCATAGGCCGGAAGCCCTTGAATTTCAGTGGCTTTCGGGTTGATTGGCAGGACACGCCCTGCATAGCCGCGGGTCCTAAGGTAAAACAAAGGCGTTCCGCCGATCTTCGCTTCGTTGTCAGACGCCCCGATGACCGCTACCGACTGGGGGCGGAACACCGCATCCAGGTCCGAGCGCGACGTTATTTCATCGCGCATTACGACGCCTCCGGCGGTACATACTGGGCGGGCACTTCGACGCCGTTTTCCTTGTACCAGCGATAAGCCCCGATATGGACCGGCGCGTTCAACTGCAACAGCGCTGTTTCGGGCGTAAAGAAGCTCATCCATTCGGCCCCGGCGTGCATGTCGTCGAGGTTTTCGAACATGGCCTTGGTCACGGCATAGATTGTTTCGGCATCGACACCCGCATGGGTGCCGATGCCTACCCAGCTTCCAACTGCCTCGACAGTTTCCTCGTTGACTTGGTTTTCGCCGTAGATGCCCGCCGGAATCTCGGTGATGGTGCGGCCCGGGATGTTCAGCATCGCCTGCAGCGGGCCACGCGTCTTAGCCTCTTCGGGCACAGTAAGCAGCTTAATTTTGCCCAGTAGCGCATACTGCATGATCGTCGCCGACGGCAGTTCAGTTGGAATGATGGCCAAGTCGACCTGCCGATCTTGGAACGCTTGCTGCCCAGAGGTCCAGTCCAGTTTCGCCTGCTCATAATCGCCCGGTTTCATGCCGGTCGCGCTTTCCATGATGGCAAGACCAACGGTGGTCGCGGCACCGCCCGGCGGCCCTATGAAGATGCGGCGTCCACGGCAATCCTCAAGCGTTTCGATTCCGGAATCGGCGTAAGTGAGGATGTGATAGGGACCGAGCGGGAAGTTCACGATCTGCCGCACGTTCTTGAATAGTTCGGGGGCATTAGCCATACCCTCGTACATCTGGATGCCCTCTTTCATATAGTAGTTGATGGCGGGCGACGAGATGAACAGGTCGACCGCGCCGTTCGCCGCGTCGAGCGTGGACCGCGTCGAGGTCTGGCCCGAGGTTACATTCATGCGGATCGGGGTTTCGCGCTGCACAATGGTCTGCATCGTCGTAGTGAACGCGAAAGTCGACTGGCCGGGCGATCCAGTGTGCACGCGTAAGTTTTCTTGCAGCGCCCAGGCTGGGATCGCGGTTGATGCAACCCCAAGGGCGGCCATGCTGCCGATAGCAGAGCGTCGAGTCATGTTGGTCATTGTCTGGTCTCCTCCTCCAGATGTACCGGCTGCGGTTCGGGGATGTCATAATCCCCCTCGAGCAGTTCGGATTTCGCTAAATAAGCACGCAATAGTAATGTGTAAGTACCGGCGGGCGCGGGGAGCCAGTTTGCTTCGCGCGCCACACCTGGGTTGTCGTGACCGATCCAGATGTCGAGCGATCCATCCGTGTTGCGCACAAGGCCCGGTGTGCGGTCGCCAATGGCATAGCGCGTCAGCGGGTTTTCGATGAAGAACAGCTCGCCGTCATCGGTCGGTGCGTACATCGACAGTGACCAGAAGGCGTTGACCGGGATCGGCCGGTCCGCCGGAATGTGCCAGCGCATCAGCTGCGCCCCGTCCAGCGACCGACCTTCAAAGCTGTGCGCGAAGTAATAGGTCGCTTCATTCAGTGTCAGCGCGCCTAACCCGCCGATGGCGATACGGGCGCGCAGATCGTAATCCTGATGATAGAACCCCAGCCCCGCCTTGGGGTCTTGCCAGCCGCTGGCGCCCGGCGATGCGCTCAACCCACCTTCAAGCGCGCGACGCGCCTCAGCGACGCCCGCAGCAATTTCCTCGCATTCGGCTTGCGAGAACCGAGATGGATCAAACCCACCTGGCGCGGTCAGCCCCAGGGGCGCAATCCGTGCCATCAGGCCCATGTCAGTGGCGCGCGGCCTGTGGATTTCCAACAACATGGATGCCTGTTTGAAATAGTCTTCCCACGGATCGTTCCGGGTACCCTGCGTGGGGTCGCCTGGCGGTTCGTTCGGCGGTGGCGGCATCCGCAGTGCCATCCCGTCCTGAACTGCCCGTGCGGCGGCAAGGTCTTCAGGACCGGTAACGAGGATTCTGGCCAGCACCCAGCAGACCGGCGTGGTGGACCGCACAACTGGCCCGTTGATCCCCTCAGCGCTTGCGTCGGGGCCGACGACAGTAAAGGTACCGCCGTCGCCCCCAGTAGTCCGCGTACCAAGGATCGCTACATTGTCAGTCCACATGTCCATTACCGCCAGCGAGGTATAGCGGTCCTCGGTTTCGGGCATCGAGATCTCGGCAGGTCCGTGGCGAAGGTCAAGCCAGGCGTTTGAATACAGTGTGTCGTTATTCGGCGCGGTGATGTGACGTGATTTAAAATGCAGCAGCTTACGCGAATGGAACATGTGATTCATAGGACCAAGCCCCATGCGACGCCGGCGGAAGCTTTCCATTGTCACAAGCGGCACGGTAAATGCATAGGCGTCGCGCGCCATCGTGCGCAGGTCGATCAGGTGGGCATGTTGGTTCATTTGGTCAACCTCAGGCAATTTTCAGTTTGGCACGCGACAGCACCAGTTCCGCGATAAGCAGGCCGGCGACCATCGTGAACCCGATTACGTCGATCTCGGTATGACGGACCAGACACAGCGCTGCCGCGAAAAGATAGGCACCTCGCCATGCCATGTTCAGACGGCCCGCGCCGTATCCCGCCAGCGCCGCGCAGAGCGCCCAGATGATGCAGACGATCCTCAGCATCCCGATAGTGAAATCGGTGGGGTCGAAGCTTTCGATCAGCAGCAGCGACGGGTTGAGTACGAAGAGAAATGGCACAATGAACCCGACGACGGTCAGCCGCAGGGCTACCATGCCGATTTTCATCGGGTTGGCGTCGGCGATGGGAGCCGCCGCGAACGCGGCCAGCGCGACCGGCGGAGTGATCGCAGACAACACCGCGTAGTAAAGGACGAACATGTGCACGGCGATGCGCGGGGCACCCATTGATGATAGGGCTGGGCCCATCACCAACACGATGATAAGGTAGGCGGGCAGCGTCGGCATCCCCATGCCCAGTACGAGACAGGCCAGCGCCGTCAGCAGCAGCGACAGGAATAGGTTCTCGGACCCGAGCGCGCCAACTGTCTGCGCAAAGCTTAGCCCCAGCCCGGTCAGGTTCATTCCCGCCACTACAATGCCAATCGCGCCGACCGCGATCATTATGCGCGCGCCCGAAATTCCGCCCCTGGCCAGCGCGTGTGCCAGCCGCATGGGATCGCGGCGCACTTCAGGGTTGATGAAGCCGAGCGCCAGCGCAGTCACGGTCGCGCCGAAACCTGCCATCGCGGGGGACCGGCCCATCAGCAGAATGACGATCACCATGAGAATTGGCAGCACAAACATCAGGCTTTCGACAGCATCGCGCCGGTTCAGGACCGGCATATCTTCGGGCGCGGTAGCGCCGATTCCACTGCGCCGCGCCTCAAGCCAGACGGCAAGGAACAGCGCGCTAATATAGGCCGCGGCCGGGATCAATGCTGCGATGCAAACCAGCAGGTAGGGTGTTCCGGTCAACTGCGCCAGCATGAAGGCCACCGCCCCCATGACCGGCGGAATGAACTGCCCCGCAGTTGAAGCCGCCGCTTCGACGGCACCGGCGAATTCTGGGCGAAAGCCTTTTTGCTTCATCATCGGGATAGTGAAAGTACCGGTGCCCGCGACGTTCGCGGTGACCGACCCTGACATGGACCCGAACAGCGTAGATGCCACGATCGCCGCATGGGCCGGCCCGCCCGAGATGCGCCCAGTCAGGCGTACCGCGATGCGTATCAACGCCTGCCCGGCACCAGTCGCCTCAAGTACCATGCCGAAAACGATGTAGATGAACAAAAGCTCGATTACGACCGCTACCGGCATCCCGAAGACTCCAGCATACCCGTACCAGGTGCCCTGAACGATCTGGTCAAGAGTGAACCCCGCGTGGCGAAAGACACCCGAAAGGTTTTCGCCCCAGAGGACATAGGCCAGCACGCTGGCCGCGACGATGGTCAGCCCAATCCCGAATTCACGGCGCGTCAGCTCGATAAGTGCGAGAAGCGCGAGAAGCCCCAGCCACTGGTCGGTTAGCGAATAGCTGATGAGCATGTTTTCCATCGCGTCGGCGGTGGCGATGAACCGCTGCAGCGCTGCGCAAATGATGCATACGAGGATGAAGTCGAAGGTCCAAGCCAAGACGACTTTGACAGGTGTGGGGTTGGTCAGACGCATCGCCATCGGCCGCACGGCGACCACCGCCAAGATACACGCGCCAAACATAATCGTGCGATGCAATCCCGGCTCAAACAGCCCAAAATATGCGCTGTAAATCGCTTGCACCGCGAGCACGAAACCCAGCGCAAGGCCGATCCGGCGCGAAACCAAAAATGCCATTTGTATCCTCCCAGTAGGACCGGTCTCCTCTCCGCTCCTACTGGGAGGTCACCACACAAATTAATTCATGTCAATTATTTGATGAATTTAAATCTGGCATGTCGGTACGCTTACCCAAGTCCAAGGCAGCAACACGTTCAAGCGCCGCAACCGTTTGGGCCGGGATCGGAGCATCCAGCATAGAAACGAGATGACACCCAAGCTCTTCAATCCGGAAAATTGCCTCGTCCCGTCGGAAGCGCGACCCCAACCGCCCCTCGGCGGCCTCGACCTCAGCCATCTCAAGCATTGAGAAATTGACCGCACTGCGGAACCTCCCGTGCGCAATCTGCGCTGGAAGGAGCGGTCTTGTTTGGCGCAGTTCTGTCAGCAGTTCGCTCAGCGTCCAAACCATGTGCTTGCGTTCATAGCGCCGCCAAGCATCGAAATTCATACGCAGCTGAATCAGAAATCTATGTGTAAAATGAGGGCCTTGCGTGTTCATAAACCGATCCACACCAGGCTGAAGCAACAGGCGAATGATTGCTTCGGTCGAAAGAGGCTTGCCCCCGACCCGCGCCCTTTCCTCAACCAGAAGCTCGGCGCGCAAATCATTAGCTGGCTTCACGCGAATGGCGATAATGGCATCCAAAATCGCATCGCGCGATCCAAAATGGTAATGGATCGCTGAACTGTTCTTCTGCCCCGCCTCCGCATTGATCTGTCGGATCGTTGTCGCCGCAATCCCCTGCAGCGCGAACAGCCGCTCGGCAGCTAATAACAGCTCCATCTTGGTGTCGCTCAGCTCTATATCACCGTCCATGCCGACCTCTCATTTTTTCAATCTTTTCTTTTTTTCTTCGACAAAATAATGTTTGCCCATTAATGCTATCGAAGGGAACCCTTTTTATTGTGTGAGAGATTAGTCGCCGGACCCTGAAAAGGCGAGGACAATGGGTCCGGACACAGGGTTCGGATTAACCGACTTGGAGGACCGACCAATGAAAACTGAACTATGCGAACGTCTCGGCATAGATATGCCAATCTTCGGCTTCAGCCACTCCGTCGAAGTCGTGGCCGCTGTCACTAATGCGGGCGGCTATGGCGTCTACGGCGCAACTCGCCGTCTGGCTGACGAAATCACTGCCGAAGTGGCGCAGATTCGCGCCGCCGTGGGCGAGAGGCCGTTCGGGCTCGACCTGGTAATTCCAGCCAAGGTACCCGAGCGCAACGACCGCGGCGAACTCGAACGCACGATCCCTGATGCGCACCGCGCGTTCATTTCCGGGATCGAATCGAAATATTCCGTGCCCAAACCGTCTGAGCCGGGGATGCGAACACGATTCATACGGTCCGAGGAAATTCAAGACAGCCAGATCGCCGCCGTCGCCGATTCGGATGTCGACATGGTCGCGCTCGGCATCGGCTGCCCGCCCGAGGTCGTCAAGCTGATGAAGGCGCGCGGCAAGACCACAGTCGCGCTGGTCGGGCAGGAACGCCACGCGGTCCGGGCGCTTGAGGCGGGCGTCGACCTGCTGGTGGCGCAAGGCTACGACGCGGGTGGGCACACCGGCGAGGTGGGCACCTTTTCGCTCGTGCCGCGCATCGTCGACTTGGCAGGAGATGTTCCAGTGCTGGCCGCCGGGGGCGTCGCAACCGGGCGGCACATCGCCGCCGCGCTGGCGCTCGGGGCGCAGGGCGTCTGGATCGGCACCGCGTTCCTGATGACCGACGAATACGCTGCCCACCTGTCACCGGGCGAGCTTGACTCACTGTTGCGGGCGCAGGCCACCGACACCGTCATTAGCCGCGCCGAAAGCGGCAAGCCTTTCCGTCAGACCCGTTCTGCGTGGTCCGAGGAATGGTCCTCCCCTGACGCGCCGAAAGCGCTGAGCCATCCGTTGCACGACGTGCTGGTGGGCGACATCCTTGGGGCGATCATCGAACATGACATCCGCCCGCTGCAGCATTACGGCGCGGGTCAGGGCATAGGCTGGTTTGACCGCCTACGCCCGGTCTCCGAAGTGATGGACGACCTCGTGCGGGGCGCGGATGCCGCGCTGGACAGGACGCGACACCTGGCACGTAAACTGGAAGGAACGACCGCGTGAACATGCACCTTGGATCCGAAGCCGCCTTTCGCGCTGAGATTGCCGAATTCTGCCACGACAACCTCGACCCGGAAGTGCGCCGCCGCAGCGATCTGGGCCTGCCGCTCGACGAAGCGGCCACGCTCGACTGGCAGCGCAAGCTGCTGGCGCGCGGCTGGGGCGCGCCGTCCTGGGACGAGGAATGGGGCGGCACCGACTGGGACATGCGCAAGCACTTCATCTTCGAGGAAGAAATGGCTGCGCAGGGAGCGCCCTTGATTGGCACCTTCGCCATCCGGATGATTGGACCGATTCTGCAGGCCTATGGCAACGCCGCGCAGAAGGCTCACTTCCTGCCCAGGACGTTAAACTTCGACTATCTGTGGTGCCAGGGCTATTCAGAACCTGGCGCGGGGTCCGACCTTGCGTCGCTTCAGACGCGTGCGGTGCGCAACGGCGAAGACTACATCGTCAACGGCACCAAGATCTGGACCTCCGCCGGGCACTTGGCAAACCACATCTTCTGCCTCGTACGCACCTCGACCGAAGGACGGCAGCAGGGCGGCATCTCGTTTCTTCTGATCGATCTCGATACGCCGGGAGTTTCCAGCCGCCCGGTTCACCATTTCTATGGCCCACATGTGTTCAACCAGTTTTTTTTCGACGACGTGCGCGTTCCGGTTGCGAACCGCATCGGCGCGGAAAACGCTGGTTGGGGCATTGCGAAATCACTACTCGAACACGAACGTTTGTTCTCGTCACGGCACACCGAGGCGCGGCGCAAGCTGGGCCGGTTGCGGCGGCTGTCGCACGATGTTCGCATCGACGGGCGGCCCGCGCGCGAAGACCCGCATTTCCGCAACGAGATGGCGAAACGCGCGATCGAGCTTCGGGCGCTGGAGAACGCGACCATGCGCGCGCTTGAACGGCTGGTCGATGACGGCGGGATCGGGCCGTTCGCCTCGGTGCTCAAGCTACGTGGTATCGAGGTAAACCAGAGGCTCGACCGCGCAATTGTCCAGTTGCTTGGCCCCGACGCCCTGCCCGCCGAAGCCACATGGGAAGACACCGGTCTTGCCGCGCTGTTTCCAGACGAGGCCCGCAACGCGGCGGAGTCGCGGTACTGGTGGCGCGGCCCTGCGATTGCCGGGGGCAGCCAAGAAGTCCAGCGTACCATTATTTCCAAACATATTCTGAACCTGTGAGGGACCATGAGATTTGCCGCAACCGAAGAAGAAGTCATGGTACAAGACATGCTTGGCCGTGCGCTGAAAGAAGCGACCGAGGCCGCGCTGCGCATCCAGGGATATGCCCCACGCCCAGAACCTGAAGCGCTGCGGCGCAAGCTGGGAGATCTTGGCCTGTGGGGTGCCTGGCTGCCAGAGTCGGCAGGCGGGGCCGATGGCGGGCCACGCATGTTGATGACGCTGGCGCGCGGGCTGGGCCGGATGCCGATGTTCCACGGCCTGATCGGCGCAGGTGTACTGCCAGGCGCGATCCTGTCGCGCGCGGAGGGTGCTGAAGCAACCGGCCTCGCGTCCCGTTTGGCCGCGGGGGAAACCCCGGTCGCGGTCGCGGCAATGGAGCCCGGCGCACGCTGGGATCTTACCTCGCCTGAAACCCGCGCCGAACCCGATGGCACCGGGGTGCGCCTGACAGGTACCAAGGTGCACGTCGCGGACGGCGCGTCCGCTGAGGTGTTCATCGTCTCGGCCCGCACTGATCGTGGGATTGGCCTGTTCCTTGTCCCAGCCGGGGCTGAAGGGCTGACCGTCACGCCCTACCCAGTCACCGACGGAACAACCTGGGTCACGCTGAAGGCCGACGGTATCGCCCTGCCCGGCTCGGCCCGGCTGATCGGCCCCGATGACGGCGCGGCCACGCTGGACAAGGCATTCACCTTGGCTGCCTTCGCCGCGTCGGCGGAAATCCTCGGCTCGTGTGAGGCGGCGCTGACGCACACGCTGGACTATTTGCGGACTCGCAAGCAGTTCGGCAGCCCGCTGGCAACGAAACAGGCACTGCAATTCCGCGCCGCTGACCTCCATACCGATATTGAGATGTTGTCGTCGCAGGTAGTGGGCGCGGCGAACGCGCTGGCCAGCGGCTACAACCGCAATGCCCGTGCAAACGTGGCGGCGGCGATGTGCCTTGCGGTGCAAACCGGCGATCTGGTGGGCCGAGAAGCGATCCACATGCACGGCGCGATCGGCATGACGCGCGAACTTGGCATCGGGCAGCATTTGCTGCGCGCGGACGTGCTGGCCCGCTGGCTGGGCAGCGCCGAACATTACAGAGCTCAATTCACCGCATTCGAGGAGGACGCCGCATGAGCGGACCGGTTCACACCGAAATCAACGGTGCAGTCACTACGGTCACCGTGGATGCGCCGGATTACCGTAATTCGATGGGCGCTCCCGGCGTGCGCGAAGGGCTGACAGGCGCCGTGGAGGGTTTCGAGGCCGACGACACTCAGCGCGTGCTGGTCTTGACCGGCGCAAACGGGGTGTTCTCAGCAGGCGGCAACCTCAAAGTACTGGTCAACATTAAGACCCGCGCCCAGATGGCCGACCGGATCACACCTGGCGGCGGCGTAGTCGGCACAATGATGCGGTCGGACAAGCTTTACGTCGCCGCCGTCGAAGGCCCAGTCTTTGGGGCGGGCATCGGGCTAATGGCAGCCTGCGACTTTGTCGTGGCGGCCGAAAGCTCGCGGTTTTGTGCAGCGCAGATCCGCGTCGGTGCATCGCCCGATGGCGGTATGTTCTGGTCGGTGCCGCGCCGCATGGGCAAGGCCGCGGCGAAACGGATGCTCCTGACCGGCGACGAACTGGACCAGCACACAGCGCTCGCCTCCGGGCT
>CAXBHD010000089.1:0-11893 GCA_963975335.1 uncultured Devosia sp.
AGAACTCGCCCGGATGAATCCGGCTCGGCACGAGGAAGTCGCGCGCGCCTTCCGGCGACGAGGCGGTCAGGATCGGCGTCGAATATTCACCGAAACCGGCCGCACCCATGCGGTTGCGCATCGAGGTGATGACCTTGGTGCGCTTGACGATATTGGCATGCAGCTTTTCGCGGCGCAGGTCGATGAAGCGGTATTTGAGCCGCACATCCTCGGGATAATCCTGCTCGCCAAATACCGGCAGCGGCAGCTCCTTGGCGGCCGAGAGCACCTCGATCTCGCGGATGAACACCTCGATCGTGCCGGTCGGCAGGTTGGGATTGACCACCGCGGCGTCGCGCAGCTTGACCTCGCCATCAATGCGGATGACCCATTCCGAGCGGACCTGCTCGGCCGCCGCAAAGGCCGGCGAATCGGGGTCGACCACGGCCTGGGTCAGCCCGTAATGGTCGCGCAGGTCGATGAACAGCAGTCCGCCATGGTCGCGGATACGGTGGGCCCAGCCGCTGAGGCGGACGGTTTTGCCCGCGTCCGCGGCAGTCAGGGCCCCGCAGGTGTGCGAGCGGTAGCGATGGTGAGTCATGTGAAAAGCTCTGCAAAAGGCCGGAATCTTGGGGCGGAAAAGCGCATGGGAGCCCCCAATTG
Organism: uncultured Devosia sp.; assembly: GCA_963975335.1. GTDB lineage: Bacteria > Pseudomonadota > Alphaproteobacteria > Rhizobiales > Devosiaceae > Devosia. The sequence goes on from CAXBHD010000089.1 coordinate 643, forward strand.
TCAAGGTGAACAGCCAGGCCCGGCCCGATTGCCGCCGCTGGCGCCTAAGGCATCGTCCGGCTTGATAAATCCGGTCTGGAGTGGGCCTGCCGCACCTGCTAGTAACAAAGTTGACGATTTTGAGACGGGCGCTGGTATGGACCTGATAGTTTCCACAGACGTTCTCGCTGCCTTTTGCGAGCGCGCTGCAAAGTTCGATTTTGTGACGGTCGATACCGAGTTCCTCCGGGAAACCACCTACTGGCCCAAGCTCTGCCTGGTCCAGGTGGCCACCAATGACGAGGCGGTGCTGATCGATCCGCTGGTCCCCGGCTTCGACCTCAGCCCCTTCTATGACCTGCTGGCCAATCCCGCCGTGACCAAGGTCTTCCATGCCGCCCGGCAGGATGTCGAGATCTTCGTCAAGGCCACCGGCCAGGTGCCGGCCAATATCTATGACACCCAGGTCGCCGCCAGCGTCTGCGGCTTTGGCGACAGCGTCTCCTATGACAATCTGGTGCGCGCCATCACCAATGTCGAACTGGACAAGTCGAGCCGCTTTACCGACTGGTCGGCCCGCCCGCTGTCGGAAAAGCAGCGCCTCTACGCCATTGCCGACGTGACCCATCTGCGCGACATCTATCGCGAGTTGGTCAAGCAGGTGGCCAATACCCGCCGCGGCGACTGGGTCGAGGATGAAATGGCCATCCTGCGCAGCATCGACACCTATGTCGTCCAGCCCGAACAGGCCTGGGAACGGCTCAAGATGAAGATCAACCGCCCGCGTGATCTGGCCGCGCTCAAGCAGCTCGCCGCCTGGCGCGAGCAGCGCGCCCAGGATAGCGACCAGCCGCGCAGCCGCGTGCTCAAGGATGATGTGCTGGCCGAACTGGCCACCCAGCGCCCGCTCACCCCCGATGCCTTCGAGCGCCTGCGCGCCGTGCCCCGCGGCTTCGGCCGCAGTGCCGCCGCCGGCGAGATCATGGGCCTGCTCAAGGATGTCGAGGCGCTGGGCAAGGCCGAGCTGCCCACCATGCCCGAGCGCTATCGTGGTCCATCGCCCAAGGGCGCGGTCGGCGATCTGGTGCGCGTCCTGCTCAAATCGGTGGCCGAACAGCATGGCGTGGCTGCCCGCATCATTGCCACTTCCGACGAGATCGACGCCCTGGTGCTCGACGACGATGCCGAAGTGCCCGCGCTCAAGGGCTGGCGCCGCAAGCTGTTCGGCGACAAGGCGCTGGCCATCAAGCATGGCCGCATTGGCCTGGTGGCGACGCGCCAGGGCATTGTCGAATTCACCATCAAGGATCAGGACGACGCCGCCGCGGCCGAATAGGCCCTAGAGCACCCGCACCTTGGCACTTTTGAACCCGGCCACGCCGGCAAAGGTGTCGAGCCGGTTCTGCAGGTGTTCGCCATCGAGAAATTCGAGGTCGCTGGGCAGCACCAGCGACAGGGTCTCCGCCTCCAGTTCGAAATGGATGCGCGGCAGCACGCCCGGCATGGCCGCCGTCATCGGATAGGCGACACGAAACAGCGCCCCGATCACCCGCGCCCGCTGCGTCAGCGCCGCATTGCCCAGCGGCACCAGCGAGGCCGCGGCCTTGCTCTTGGGCCCGTCATAGCGGATGGCGATCACCTGGGCGAGGAAAGCCCGTCCTGGATGGTCCACCCCGCTCAGCGAGCCATAGGCGACCGCGTCGATGCTCTGGGAGCCGCGATAGTCCGGATGCGCCCGCCAGCCGATATCGGACAATAGGCACGCCACCGTGCGCAGCCGCGCTTCGTCGCTGCTCTCATCCTGCCCGGTAACGGCCAGGAACTGCCCGGAAAAGGCGATTAGGTCATTGGCATGGGCCGGCGAGCGCGACCGCAGCACCGAGAGTTCCTCGGCCCCCTGGATCAGCGGATCGATCGCCTGCTCGCGCGGATCGAGCATGCCGTATAAAAAGCCCTCGCGGACGCCCAGCGCCGAAAAGACCACATCCTTGAACCGCCCGGCCTTGAGCACTTCACCCAGCACGGCCGCACCAAAAGGCACCAGCTCGCGCCGCGAGGAGCTGACATGCTCGGCGCCGCCATAGCCCTTGGGCGCATCGGCCGCGACGATGTCAGCGCAAAAGGCGATCATCTCCTCGGCCGGCACGACATAGTGCTGCACCATATGCAGCGGATATTTCGTCATGATCTGGTGCAGCTTGGCCAGGGCGCGCCAGGTCCCGCCAATGGCGGCAAACGAGCCGTCCTTGTCGATTTCGGCAATGCAGGAATCCTTGAGCCGGGCGCTCACCGTCTCGGCCGCCTTGCGCGGCGAGCCCTCGCTGTCATCCTGCAGCCGGATCACCCCCAGCTCGAACGATTGCCCATTGGTGTCCAGCCCATTGCTGATCGCCGAGAGCTCGAGACTGCCTCCGCCCAGGTCACCGACCACCCCGGTAAAGCCCAGAATGCCCGCCACGGCGCCGAGCGCCGCATAATGGGCTTCTTCCTCGCCGCTGAGCACCTGCACGCTGCTCTGCATCAGGTTTTCGACCGCGCTGACAAATTCGTCGCGATTGGCCGCATCGCGCACCGCCGACGTGGCCAGGATGAACACCTTGCCCACCCGCATCATCCGGCTGACCAGGGCGAAGCGTTTGATGGCATTGAGCGCCTGGGCCATATTGGCCTCGGCAAGGCGCCCGGTCTGACCCACCCCGCGCCCCAGAGCGCAGGAGGATTTTTCATTGTAGAGCGGCGTCAACGCGCGGGCATGCCGCTCATAGACCACCAGGCGCACCGAATTGGACCCGATATCGAGCACGGCCACGGGCTTGGCGCCCTTGATGCGGCCTTGCGCCGTCGGATCGGCGTCAACGCCCCAGAACTTGTTCAAGCCTAGTCCTCGTCTGCCTCGACCGGACCGGCACTGCCGCGTCCCGACAGCGAAGGATTGGTCATGAAATAGTCATGCGCATTGAATGGCTCTTCGCCATCCGGCACCCGCATACGGTGCGAACTGCCATCCGGCAACACCTCCCAGCTCTGCTGGTTGTCGCGCAGATAGGCAACCAGAATCCGGTCCAGGATTTGCTTATGCACGGTGTTGTTGAGAATCGGCACCATCACCTCGACCCGCCCATCCAGATTCCGCCCCATCAGATCGGCCGAGGAAATATAGACCTTGGCGCGGGCATTGGGCATGGCCTGGCCATTGCCGAAGCAGTAGATGCGGCTATGCTCGAGGAAGCGCCCGACCACCGACTTGACCCGGATATTGTCCGAGAAGCCGGGAATGCCGGGGCGCAGGCAGCAGATGCCGCGCACGATCAGGTCGATCTTCACCCCGGCCTGGCTGGCGTCATAGAGGGCGTCGATGATCGGCGGATCCACCAGCGAGTTCATCTTGAGCAGGATGCTGGCCGGCTGCCCCTCGCGGGCAAAGGCGATTTCCCGGTCGATATCGTCCAGCAGCTGCTGGCGCAGGTTGACCGGCGACACGGCGATGGTTTCAAGCTCGCTCGGCCGCGCATAGCCGGTGATGAAATTGAACACCCGCGCCACGTCCCGCGTGATCGCCGGATCGATCCACCTGGCTCATCTTGGCATGGGTCTTGAGCTCGATAAAGCCGAACACCACCTGCGCCCCGGCCCGTTCCAGGTCGCGGGCCCAGCGGATATTGGCCTCTTCGTCAAAGCGCGCCTTGAGCTCGACCAGGCAGGTCACCGACTTGCCCGCCTCGGCCGCCAGCACCAGCGCCTTGATGATGGGGCTATCCGCCGAGGTCCGGTACAGCGTCTGCTTGATCGCCACCACATCGGGGTCGCGCGCCGCCTGCATCAGGAACTGCGCCACCACGTCAAAGCTCTCGAACGGGTGATGGACGAGAATGTCCTTGGCGCGGATGGCGGCAAAGCTGTCGCCATTATAGTCGCGGATCCGCTCGGGGAAGCGCGCATGGTAAGGCGTGAATTTGAGGTCAGGCCGGTCGACGTCGCAGACCTTGCTGGCATCGGCCAGCCCGAGAAAGCCGTGCACTTCGAATACATCGGCGTCCTTGACGCCCATCTGCTCGCCGATCTGGCGCTTCAGCGCCCGCGGCATCGAGCTTTCGATTTCAAGCCGGATCACCTGGCCGCGCCGCCGCTGGCGCAGCGCGCTTTCGAATTCCACCACCAGGTCGGCCGCCTCGTCGTCGATTTCGATCTCGCTGTCGCGGATCACCCGGAAGGCGCCCGAACCGGCCACCGAATGGCCCGGAAACATCTTGTGAAAGAAGATCTTGACCAGCGTGTCGATGGTCACGACCTCGCTGCGCCCTTCCGAGACCAAAGCCGCCGGCAGGTTGATGAAGCGGTCGAGATTGCCCGGGATGCGGACCAATGCCGTCAGCGGCAGGTCGCTGTCGGGGCGCCTGAGCTCGAAGGCCAGCGCCAGGCCCAGATTGGGAATGAAGGGAAACGGATGCGCCGGATCGACCGCGATCGGCGTCAGCACGGGGAAGATTTCCTCGCGAAACAGCTTTTCGAGATAGCTCACCTGATCGGCGGTGAGATCGTCCTGTTCGTGGATCACCACATTCTGGGCGAACAGCTCTTCGCGCAGGTCCTGCCAGTGATCCTGCTGCTCGAGCTGCAGATGCTGGGCCAGCGTTGCGATTTCTTCGAGCTGCTCAGCCGGGCTCAGCCCATCGGCGCTCTGCTTGGACAGGCCCGCCCGCAGCTGGCCCTTGAGGCCGGCCACGCGCACCATGAAGAATTCATCGAGATTGTTGGCCGAGATCGAGACGAAGCGCAGCCTTTCCAGCAGCGGATGGTTCACATTGCCGGCTTCTTCGAGCACCCGCATGTTGAACTGCAGCCAGCTGACCTCCCGGTTGACGAAGCGGGCCGGGCTGGCGCGCAGCGCCGCGCTGTCCGGGATCGCGGCATCGGCTTCGGCAATCTCGCTCATCTCATTCATCGGCTTGATCATCTCCATCCAGTTCATCGCGGGCTTCGCCCCGGTCCATGCGGCGGCGATCGAGCGCCTCGGCGGCTATGGCACGGGTAATGGCGCTGCCTTTGGCCAGTGCCAGCCTGTCCATCAGCTCGGCCAGCAGCACGGCCTCCTCGGCCGACCGTTCCATCCGCGCCACCAGATAGAAGATGATCCGCGGATCCACCTTGATCTGCCGGTCGCCGAACAACTTCACGAACATCTGTGACAATTGAATGTCGTCAGTCAGCTCCAGCCCGAAGGCCGTTGCCCGGCGCGCCCGCGAGCGCACATCATCGGTCACCAGCGGCCAATGCGCAATGTCCTCGCGCGCCGTCAACAGGATTGGCCTTTGCTCGCGCAGCGACTGGTTGAGCAGGTGAAACAGCCCCGCCTCGTCATAGTCGAGCCGGTCGACATCCTCGACGACCAGCGGCGTCCTGCCGCCCTGCGCCGCCAGGCCCGCCAGTTCGCCGGTCTCGGCGAAACGGGCCCCGCTGCGATCGGCAAAGATGCGCGCCAGATGCGATTTCCCCGATTTCGCCGGCCCCACCAGCAGCGTCACCGGCTCGGACCAGTCCGGAAAGGCCATGATGCGGCCATAGGCCAGCCTATTGCCCTCGCCCACCAGAAAGTCCGCCTCGCCTTGCGCGGGCGTATGCGCCAGTTCCAGCGCCAGCTGTCGTGTTGCGCCCAGATTTTCAGGGCGCACGGATAATGTCATCATTCGGCTGGGGCGGCGCTGCCGTCTCCGGCTCTCGGGCATAGCCGATATAAAGGCTGCTCGCCTTGTATTTGCGCACGCCATAGCGCACCAGCACGCCCCCGATCGCCGCCAGCGGCACGGCCAGCAGCAGGCCGACAAAGCCGAACAGGGCGCCAAAGGCCAGCAGCGCGAACATCAGCCAGACCGGATTGATATTGATGCTCGAGCCCACCAGCTTGGGATAGAGGATATTGCCCTCGATGAACTGCCAGCCCAGAAAGATCCCGGCCACCGCCACCACCATCCAGTAATTGGGCCAGAACTGCACCAGCGCGATGCCGATCGACAGGCAGAACCCCACGGCAAAGCCCATAAAGGGCACAAAGCTCAGCAAGCCGCTGATCAGCCCGACGGCAAGGCCGAAATTGAGCCCGACCAGGCTGAGCGCCGTGGCATAGAATGCCGCGTCGATCAGCAGCACGCCGCCCTGCCCGCGGATCACCCCGGCCATCGATTTGTCGATATCGTTCAGGATATTGTTGATTTCCGGCTTGTGATCGCGCGGCAGCAATCCCTGCAGCCCGCGCACCATGCTCTCCCAGTCCAGCAGCAGATAGAAGGCCACGACGGGGGTCAGGATGGTCAGGCCGATCACCGCCGCCCCGGTATAGCCGATATTGACCAGCTCGGCCGGCAGCGTGGCGATAAAGCCCAGCACCTGGCGGGTCAGGTCATTGATCGAGGCCTGGAACTGCGCTGCCCGTTCGGGGCCGAGCCATTCATTGACCGAGGGCGACCATTCGGTGATCAGCCCCTGCAGGTCCGAGACATAGCGCGGCAGGCGCTGGATCAGCCCGATGATCTGCTGGCCCACCATGGGCACGAACAGAAAGAACAGGCCGACAAAGATGGTGATCACGCTGAGCAGCACCACGGCGGTGGCCCAGCCCCGGCTGAAGTGCCAGCGCTGCAGCTGGTTGACCAGCGGGTTGAGCAGATAGGCCAAAGCCGCCCCGATCACAAAGGGCAGCAGCACGCCGCGAAACAGCCACAGCATGGCGACCAGCACCACCAGGAACGCAATCCAGATCAGCACTTGATTTCTGAGCGTCATGGTAACGGGCGGCCCTTGCACGGATGAAGTGGAGAAGCTATCAGGCCGTCTAGCTTCCGGCCCTGGAATTGGCAACTGCCTTGCTCTCCCGGTGACGGCTTTACCCACGCTTTCCCCATTGAGGTCTGAGGCCCATGTCCGACACGCAAAACCTGACATCAAACGGGCTCTCATACAAGCAGGCTGGCGTCGACATCGATGCCGGCAATGCCCTGGTGGAAGCCATCAAGCCCGCCGTCCGCTCTACCCGCCGTCCCGGCGCCGATGGCGAGATCGGTGGCTTTGGCGGCCTGTTCGATCTCAAGGCCGCCGGCTTTGTCGATCCGGTGCTCGTGGCCGCCAATGACGGCGTCGGCACCAAGCTCAAGATCGCCATCGATACCGGCAATCACCGCACCATCGGCCAGGACCTCGTGGCCATGTGCGTCAACGACATTATCGTCCAGGGCGCCGAGCCGCTGTTCTTCCTCGACTATTTCGCCACCGGCAAGCTCGACGTCGCCCAGGGCACCGCCATTGTCACCGGCATTGCCGAGGGCTGCCGCATTGCCGGCTGCGCCCTGATCGGCGGCGAGACCGCCGAAATGCCCGGCATGTATCAGGGCAAGGATTACGATCTGGCCGGCTTTGCCGTGGGCGCCGCCGAGCGCGGCACCCTGCTGCCCCGCCCCGACATCGCCGCCGGCGATACGCTGGTGGCCATTGCCTCTTCGGGCGTGCATTCCAATGGCTATTCGCTGGTGCGCCGCATTGTCGAGCTCTCCGGCCTCGACTGGTCGGCCGATGCCCCCTTCGCCCCCGGCACCCCCTTGTCGGAAGCGCTGCTCACCCCCACCCGCATCTATGTCAAACCCCTGCTCGCCGCCCTCAAGGCAGGCCTGGCCATCAAGGCCCTGGCCCATATCACCGGCGGCGGCTTTATCGACAATATCCCCCGCGTCCTGCCCGACCACCTGGCCGCCCATGTCGACCTCGACGCCGTGACCGTGCCCAGGGTCTTCGGCTGGCTCAGCCGCACCGGCGGCGTTGACCAGGCCGAAATGCTGCGCACCTTCAATTGCGGCGTCGGCATGCTGGTGGCCGTGGCCCCCGCCGATGCGCAAGCCCTGGTCGATCAGCTCAATGCCGCCGGCGAAATCGCCGCCATTGTCGGCAGCCTCACCGAGCGCAGCGGCGAGCCCGTCACCTTTGCCGGCAAGCTGGCGCTGTGAGCCGCAAGCGCGTTGCCATCCTGATCTCGGGCCGCGGCTCGAACATGTCGGCGCTGATCGAGGCCGCCCGGGCCCCCGATTCCCCCGCCGAAATCGTCGGCGTGCTGTCCAACCGCGCCGCCGCCCCGGGCCTTGAAATTGCCGCCAGCCAGGGCATTGCCACCGCCTCGCTGGCGCAGAGCAAGTTCCTCAGCCGCGACATGTTCGAGGACGTGATGACCCAGATGCTGGAAAGCTGGGCCGTCGACATCGTCTGCCTCGCCGGCTTCATGCGCATCCTGGGCGCGGATTTCGTCACCCACTGGGCCGGGCGGATGATCAATATCCATCCCTCGCTGCTGCCGCTCTATAAGGGCCTGCATCCGCACCAACAGGCGCTCGATGCCGGCGCCACCGAACATGGCTGCTCGGTGCATTTCGTGACCCAGGGCATGGATGAGGGCCCGGTCATCGCCCAGGCCAGCGTGCCCATCCTGCCCGGCGACACGGCCGAAACCCTCGCCGCCCGCACCCTTGTCGCCGAACATCGCCTTTACCCCGAGGCCCTGCGCCTGCTGGCCTCGGGACAGGTCACGCCGCGCCAGGTCTGATCAGCTGGTTTTTTTGGCCTTCTTCTTCAGCTTGGTCTGGTTGTGCACGATTGCCCGCCGCACCAGCGCCGTCAATGCCTCGGCTCTGACCGGGTCGCCTTCGAGATAGTCGATCACCCGCCGCGCATTGCCCTCAAAGCCGGCATTGAACAACTTGTCCGGATCGGCCAGCTGCGCGCCATGGGCGAAGGTCAGCTTGACCTTGGCCTTGTGCGCATTGCCGACCGCGATCATGCCGTCGCGCGACCAGACCGGGCTGCCCATCCACTTCCACTCCTCGACAATGGCCGGATCGGCCGCCAGGATGGCCTGGCGAACGGCGGCCAGCGTTTCGCCCCGCCAGTCGACGGTCGCGGCAATCAGCCGGTCTATCTGCGCTGCTGCATCCATCGCGCGTTTCCTCCGCCAGCCATATCATCCTGCCGCCGCCCACATTATGAAAGCCACCATTCGCACGCAACGAGCGGCCGTCACCGCGTTCGTCCGTCCTCATCAATGAAATTGATCACAGCCATCGTCAAAATCGGTTCGACCTTTGTTCCGGACGCGCCTAGCCTGCGCCCCTCCAAGGAGTTCCCCAAATGGTTCGTCGCGACTGGTTTTTGATCATCATGCTTGGCGCCATCTGGGGCTGCTCGTTCATCTTCAATGCCGTGCTGATCCGCGAGATCGGCCCGCTCTGGGTCACCTCCTTCCGCGTCGGCATCGGCGCTCTGGGCTGCTGGGCCGTGCTGGTCGCCCTGCGCAAGCCGGTGCCGCGTGATCCGGTGCTCTGGCTCAAGCTGGGCGCCCTGGGCATTTTGGCCTATGCCATTCCCTTCGCCCTTTTCCCCCTGGCCCAGGCCAACCTGGCCAGCGGCGTCGCCGCCATCATCAATGCCCTCACCCCCATCATGACGGTCATCGTCAGCCATTTCTGGCTGGGCGGCGAAAAGGCCAGCCGCATCAAGGTCGCCGGCGTCCTCACCGGCTTTGTCGGCGCCTTCATCCTGGCCTGGCCGGCGCTGTCGAGCGGCGGCGATTCCCGCCTCTGGGCCATTGGCGCCTGCCTGCTGGCCACGCTTTGCTACGCGCTCTCGCTCAACATCACCCGCAGCTTCAAGGCCATCGAGCCCACGGCCCTGGCCGCCATTGCCCTGACCGGCGCCGCCGTGATCGCCATTCCCGTCGCCTTTGTCACCGAGGGCGTGCCCGTCATGGTGCGGCCCGAAACCTGGATGGCCGCCATTGCCATTGGCCTCGTCTCGACGGCCTTCACCTTCCAGGTCATGTATCGCATCCTGCCCCGCGTCGGCCCGACCAATTTTGCCACCACCACCTTCATCGCCCCCATCTCGGCGCTCTTCCTGGGCGTCACCCTGCTGCGCGAAACCGTGCTGCCCATTCAGATCCTGGGCATGTTGGTGATTTTCACCGGCCTGCTGCTGATCGATGGCCGCATCGGCAAGCTCTGGCGCCGCGCCGCCGTCTGAACGGAACAACGCCCGGCCTGGGGCGTTCTCCTCTTAAAGGAGCGCGCCATGTCCATGTCCATCACCGATCCCGGCCCCGGCCCCGATATCAACCCCGTCGCCCCGCCCGAAATCATTCCCCAGCCCGAGCCGGCGCCCCCCCAGCCGGTCGATCCGGTGCCGCCCGGCCCCTCCGAACTGCCCGATGCGCCGCCCCCCGTGGAAGATCCGACGCCGGGTCAGCCCAGCCCCACCCCCGGTCCGGGCGGCGATCAGCCGCCGACCTGGAGCTGAAAACAAAAACGGCGCCCTCGGGCGCCGCTTTCATTGCCAGCTGTCTTGTCGGGATCACTCGATCCCGAGCTTTTTCTTCATCAGATCGTTCAGTGCCTGCGGATTGGCCTTGCCGCCCGAGGCCTTCATGGCCTGGCCGACAAACCAGCCGATCATGGTCGGCTTGGCCAGGACCTTGGCCACCTGGTCGGGATTGGCGGCGATGATCTCGTCGACGATGGCCTCGATGGCGCCCATATCGGTTACCTGCGCCATGCCGCGCCGCTCGACGATCTCGGCCGGCTCGCCCTCGGGCTCCTCGGCAATGATCACCTGCAGCAGATCCTTGGCGCCCTTGGACGAAATCGTCCCGGCAGCGACCAGGTCGACAATGCCGGCAATCTGGCGCGGCTGCAGATGCGTCTCCCAGATCGCCAGGCCCTGGCTATTGGCAAAGGCGGCCACGTCGGCATTGAGCATATTGGCCACGGCCTTGCCGTCGCGCTTGCCGCCGCCGAAATTGACCACGGCCTCGAAATAATCCGCCGTTTCGCGGTCCAGCGTCAGCACCATGGCGTCATAGGGCGTCACCCCGAAATCGGCGATGAAGCGGGCGGTCTTTTCGTCCGGCAGCTCGGGCAGATTGTCGGCCAGCAGCTTGACGAAGGCATCGTCGAATTCGAGCGGCAACAGGTCGGGATCGGGGAAATAGCGATAGTCCTGCGCATCTTCCTTGGAGCGCATCGACCGCGTCTCGCCGGCCTTGGGATCGTAGAGCCGGGTTTCCTGCTCCACTACCCCGCCATCCTCGATAATATCGATCTGGCGCCGGGCCTCGAACTCAATGGCCTGGCCGGCAAAGCGGATGGAATTGACATTCTTGATCTCGCAGCGCGTGCCGAATTCGCCGCCGGGACGGCGCACCGAGACATTGACGTCGGCGCGCATCGAGCCCTGCTCCATATTGCCG
>CAXBHD010000090.1:0-11868 GCA_963975335.1 uncultured Devosia sp.
GGGGACTTCGGTGGGCGTGTCGCCCGCGATCAGGAAGGCGGTCTTGGGCACGAGATCGGCAAGGCCCCTGATGGAGGCGCGGGCGCGGCTGGCGGCGACGCCTTCGAGCAGTTCACCAACCAGGAAGAGCAGCACCACCATGGCGGCTTCCTCGGTGGCGCCGATAAAGACCGCACCGATGGCGGCAATGGTCATCAGCGTTTCGATGGAAAAGGGCGTGCCGGCGCGGGCTCCGGCCAGGGCGCGGCGGCTGACCGGGATCAGGCCAACCAGCAAAGCCAGCAGAAAGGCCTCGTGGCCGATACCGGGCAGAACACGGCCGGCCAGCCAGGCGGCGAGCATGGCGATGCCGGCGGCCAGGGCGAGCATGGCCTTGGGGGTCTTGTACCAGGGCCCGTCGCCCAGGGCGAAATGGTCGTGGCCGGCAGGCTGGGCGTGATCATGATCATGGTCATGGTCATGGTCATGGTCGTGATTGTGGCCCCGGGCAGCGGCGGGCGGTGCGCCGTCGGGCGTGACGGCATAGCCAAGCGGCTTGGCCGCGTCGCGGATGCGGGCATAGGGGACATTGTCATGCAGGACGGTCAGCGTGCCGGCGGTGAAGCTGGCATTGACGGTGGTGACGCCGGGAATGCGGGTGACGGCCGTTTCAAGCTTGCCAGCGCAGGAGGCGCAATCCATGCCGGAAACCCGGTATTTCGTCTTGATCGGCTCTACCATGCTGCATCCTTTCGCATCTCAGAAAAGGATGATAACTTCTCTAGTGACTAGAGGAGCAAGCGGAAAGACGGATCCCCAATGAGAAAAGCAAACGCGCCGCCCCTGGGGGCAGCGCGTCTGGCAGGCGTCGGGCGAAGCGGCAGATTACTGGACGGCAGTGCGCAGCTGGAAGCCGGTAATGCCGACGGCAACATTGATGCCGGTCTGGCCCTGGATGCTGAGCGGCTGCAGCATGAAGCCGTCGCTCGATCCACCGACCAGGGCATTGGCGCCGGCACCGAGGCCCAAAGAGGCTTCGGCGCTGACCCCGACATATTCGCCGGTCAGCGAGCCGGGGGCATAGGCATCACTGCTGGGGGCGAGCACCAGCCACTGGATCACCGATTCCTCGGTGAAGCCGATATCGAGGCCGACCTTGTTGACCGTGCCATAATAGACTTCGGTCGGTTCGGTGGCTTCGGAGTCGTAGAAGCTGCAGATGGCATCCTTGGACGAGCCGAGAATGAGGCCAATGCCGCCTTCGACGGTGCATTCGAGACGACCGATCTCGATGCGTTCCTGGGCATGGGCCGCAGTCGAGAACAGGGCGGTGGCGGCGAGGGCAGTTGCAGTGAGCAGTTTCATGTAAGCACTCCTTTCCGTGCTCAACCCGCGCCGAGGGGCGGGGGTTCCGCCCGGAGAGCAAAGCAAATCGATAGCGACAAATCGGCCGCAAGAGCGGCCACGCAAGGATAGGCAGAAATGGCATTCCCCATTGGCGAACTGGCACGGCAGACCGCGGTCAAGGTGCCCACCATCCGCTATTATGAACAGATCGGGCTGCTCGACGCGCCGCCGCGCAGCGAGGGCAATCGCCGGCTCTATGGCCAGGGCGAGGTGGAGCGCCTGCGCTTCATCCGGCATTCGCGCGAGCTGGGTTTCGAGATTGAGGATATCCGCGAATTGCTGACCATGGCCGGGCAGCCGCAATCGTCCTGCCACCAGGTGGACAGCATTGCGCGCAACCATCTGGGCGAGATCGAGCGGCGCATTGCCAGCCTTACCGCGCTCAAGGGCGAGCTCACCCGGATGATCGAGGAATGCGGGCATGGGCGGGTCTGCGACTGCCAGATCATCGAGGCGCTGGCCGATCACAGCCATTGCCTGAGCGAGCATTAGCTCAGCAATAGCAGACCCAGCCGCGAAAGCTGAGGCCGGCATAAAAGAGCGTGACGCCGGAAAAGCCGGCCTGCTCCAGCATGGCCGCGTCCTCTTCGGGGGAGAGAATGGAGAGCCGGCTCGCCATGGCCTGGTGGGCTGCCGGCGTCGCCGCGGGATCGGTGCCGCCAAAGGTCAGATGGCGGGAGATCCAGAGCGAGCGCTCGGGTTCGGTCTGGGCAAAGCTGACATGGGCCACGACCAGGGGCGCGCCGGGCGCCAGCCGGGCATGGATGGCCCGCAGCGTGTCGAGGCGCTGCTCGCGCGGCACGAAGTGAAGGGTCAGCAGGCAGACCGCGCCATCGAAGGGCCCCGCTGGCGCTGCGTCGATATAGCCCTCATGCAGGGTGATGCGCGAGAGATGGTCCGCCGCGACCTGTTGGGCGGTGCGCAGCATGTCGGCCGAGGGGTCGACGCCGTCAAAGGTCCAGAAGGGATGCTCGCTCGCCAAAGCCTGCAGCTCAAGGCCGCCGCCGGCCCCCAGAACCAGAATGCGGCCGGTGGGCGGCACGCGTTCGGCCAGCAGCTGGGCGGTCATGCGGTGCAGGCCGGCAAAGCCGGGCACCTTGCGGGGCGGGCCTTCGGCATAGCTGCGGGCGGCGTCCCCGGCAAAGGGATTATGCGCCGGCTCGGCAGTGGGCTGATGGTGTGGTTTCATGTAACTATCATTGTTACATAGGCTGGCACTGTCAAGCCCATCGGTCCGGGCCGGCTGCAGCCGGCCCGGGTCAGGCTCAGCTGGCGGGGTCCGCCGGAGCCGGGGTATAGCGGGCGAGGGCGCGAATGACCTGCTTGGCAGTGATCGAGCCGATCTGGGTGCCGTGCTCATCCTTGACGCCGACCCATTCATGCTCGGCAAACAAAGGCAGCACATCCTCGCAGCGCGCATCGCGCGGCACCAGGATATTGCAGGGCTCGCCCGGTCCGGCCTGCATGATCGAGCGGACATGGATGGCGCGGGCCTTATTCACCTCGCGCACGAATTCCTCGATATGCTCATTGGCCGGGCGCAGCACGATATCCTCGGGCTTGCCCTCCTGCTGCAGGGCGCCATCCTTGAGCACGGCGATGCGGTCGCCGATCTTGAGCGCCTCGTCGAAATCGTGGGTGATGAACAGAATGGTCTTGCCCAGTGATTTCTGCAACTCGATGAGCTGGTCCTGCATGCCCGAGCGGATCAGCGGATCAAGGGCGGAAAAGGCCTCGTCCATCAGGATGATGTCGGTATCCATGGCGAGCGCCCGGGCGAGGCCGACGCGCTGCTGCTGGCCGCCCGACAGCTGGCGCGGCTGGCTCTGCTCATAGCCGGAGAGACCGACGATTTCGATCCATTTGGCGGCGGTGGCCAGGCGCTCGTCCTTGCCGACGCCGCGCACTTCGAGGCCATAGGCGACATTGTCGATCACCGAGCGGTGCGGTAGCAGGCCGAATTTCTGGAAGACCATGGCGATGCGGGTGCGCCGATAGGCGCGCAGCTCGTCGGTGGTCATCTGGATCACGTCGCTGCCATTGACGATGATCTCGCCGGCGGTGGGCTCGATCAGCCGGTTGACGTGGCGGATCAGGGTGGATTTGCCCGAGCCGGACAGGCCCATGACGACGAAGATCTGGCCCTTGGCAATGTCGAGCGAGACATTGTCGAGGCCGACGACGTGGTTGGTCTCGGTCTGGACCTCGGATTTGGACTTGCCCGAACGCAGCAGCGCCAGAGCGGTCTGGGGATCGTCGCCGAAAATCTTGGTGACGCCGCGCATGGCGATGGCGAGCTCTGGATTGGTGGTGGTGTCAGACATTAGCGCGCCTCCGCCAGGCCGATACGGGCCTGCAATTGTTTGCCGAAAGCCTGGGTGACCCGGTCAAAGATGATGGCAAGGGCAACGATGCCCAGGCCGGCAAAGAGGCCGCGGCTGACTTCAAGCCGGCCAATGCCCTGCAGCACCTGGTAGCCGAGGCCGCCGGCACCGATCATGGAGGCGATCACCACCATGGAAAGGGCCATCATGGTGGTCTGGTTGACGCCGGCCAAGATGGTGGGGAGCGCGAGCGGAATCTGTACGCCGAGCAGGCGCTGGCGCGGATTGGTACCAAAGGCGCGGCTGGCTTCCATGACGGCCGGATCGACCGAGCGCAGCCCCAGATCGGTGAGGCGCACCAAAGGCGGGGAGGCATAGACGATGGTGGCGATCAGCGCCGGGATCTTGCCGGGCCCGAAGATCATCACGGTGGGGATGAGATAGACGAAGCTGGGCAGCGTCTGCATCAGGTCGAGCAGCGGGGTGATGGATTTGCGCACATTGAGCGAGCGGCTCATCCAGACGCCGACCGGAATGGCGATGACAATGGCGGTCAGGGTCGCCGCGATCATCAGGGCCATGGTGGTCATGGCGTCTTCCCAGAGGTCCATGATGCCCAAAAACAGCAGGGCGCCGAGAACGACGGCAGGCAGTTTCCAGTTGCGGGTGGACAGAAAGGCAATGCCGACAAGCACGGCGATCATCAGCCACCAGGGGGTGGCGACGAGCAGGTTCTCGATGCCGCGCAGCAGCACCAGCAGCGGATGGGCGGCGGCCTCGAAGCCACCACCCCATTCGCGCACCACCCAGTTGAGGGCGTCGTCGACGGCGCGGCGCAGCGGGCGGGTATCGATCAATTCAGGAAACACGGTTTCTCTCTCTCGTGTGGAGGGCGGGCGCGCGAGACCGGAAGGCGCGGCAAACGCGTTCGGGCCTCACGCGGAAAACGGCCGGGCGTTAACCCGGCCGTATCGGCTTTGTCGTGGATGGCGGCGCCTAGCTCAGGCTGGCGCGCACCTTGTCGGCGACTTCAGGGGAAACCCAGTTGGTCCAGACATCTTCCTTGGTCTTGAGGAAGTTGACGGCGGTCGCCTCGGCATCAGCCTGGTTTTCGTCGCCATAGACCAGCAATTCGCTGATTTCCTTGTTGGTCAGGCCAACCTTGGAGAAGTACTGGGCAATAGCCGGTGCTTCTTCCTGGATCCAGTTGGCAGCGCCGACGATGGCAGGCGAAGACGGATAGGCGGTTATGCCGGCCGGCTCGTCGCAATCGGGATTGGTATTGCAGGCATAGACGTCAGGCTTGGTCTCGCCCATGTCGAGCGCGACGGCGTCATACTTGCCCAGAATGGCCGTGGGACCCCAGTAGTAGAACAGGATGGGTTCTTCACGGGTGAAGGCGCGGGCAATGGAGGCGTCGAGCGCGCCGCCCGAACCGGGCGAGAACAGGTTCCAGGTGTCGCCCATGTCATAGGCTTCAAACAGGGCGCCGGTGGCCAGCTCGCAACCCCAGCCGGGTGGGCAGGTATACATGCGGCCCTTGCTGGGCTCTTCGGGATCGGCAAAGACCTGCGGATTGGCAATGGCGGTTTCGGCGGAGGTGATCTCGGGATTGGCTTCCTGCGTGTAGCGCGGAATGAACCAGCCTTCGATCGTGCCATCGCTGATGGCGTCGCCCAGCGCGACCACGGAACCTTCAGTCAGGGCAGCGTCCCACTGTTCCTGAACCGTACTGGTCCACAGCTCTGGCGCGACAGCGGGCGAACCGCGCGTGACCATGGAGCTGGTGGTGGGAACGGTATCGCCGGTAACGATGTCGACATTGCAGTCAAAGCCGGCGTCGAGGACCTTGGCGTGAATATGGGCCAAGGCGGCCGCGGAGGGCCAGGTCATCTCGGCAATATCAATGGTGCGGTCGGTGCCGCAGGTGCCCGTAGTGTCCTGGGCAAAGGAAGGCGTAGCGGCAGTGGCCATCAAGGCAACAACAATCGCGGCGGCAGCGCCACCGGTTTTCAACATCATGAGGGATATTCTCCGTGCTATTTATGTAGCGACAGGATAAGTCCCCAGTCTATCGATGTCAAATTTGCAGTTACATGCGCATCACAGGTAACAAGGCTGCAGTCGACTTCAATGCCGAAGCGTTGATACATGAAAATGTTCTCCATGACATGGCGCGTTGTGTTGTTCGGCCTGTCGGCTTTCCGGTTTTTTGACTGAGCCAAGTAGAAAATAAATCATGGGAGGCTGCACGAGCCGCAAAAAGGCCGGATTGCCGCCCGATTGCGGCCATGTCCGGCGTGGCGGCATGGCGCCCGGCTAGACTTGGCGCGCGGCGCGGCGGAAAAGCCGGACCGCGCCGTGACCGTTCAATCCGGGTGTCGCCTGGCCTGGTTTCACCCCAGGCTTGCATCGCTGCGTCAGAATGTGCACAAGGCGGGCAGTCAACTTGGACCCGGTGCAAATCCGGGTGGCTCTTCCGGCCGCCAATCCGCCGGACACTCCAGTCAAAACGCTCCCATAGCCGCAGGTCCAAAGCAGGCCGCCGCACCGAGACGTCTGGAACATACATATGACCTTTATCGAAACTTTCCGTCGCGACTGGTTCTCCAATATCCGCGGCGATGTGCTGGCCGGCATTGTGGTGGCGCTGGCGCTGATCCCCGAAGCCATCGGCTTTTCGCTGATTGCCGGGGTCGACCCCAAAGTGGGGCTCTATGCCTCGGTGGTGATTGCCATCGTCATTTCCTTTGCCGGCGGCCGCCCGGCCATGATCTCGGCGGCGACGGCGGCCACGGCCGTGCTGTTCGGCACGCTGGTGCGCGAGCATGGCCTGCAATATCTGCTGGCCGCCAGTATCCTGGCCGGCCTGCTGCAGATCGTGGCGGGCTGGCTGCGGGTGGGCGGCATTATGCGCTTTGTCTCGCGCTCGGTAATGACCGGCTTCGTCAACGCGCTGGCCATTCTCATCTTCATGGCGCAGCTGCCCGAGCTGCTCGGCGTCACCTGGGAAACCTATGTGATGATCGCGGCGGGGCTGGCGGTGATCTACCTGTTCCCGCGCCTCACCAGGGCGATTCCCTCGCCCCTGGTCTGCATCGTGCTGCTCACCCTTGCCGGCCTCATGCTGGGGATCGATACGCGCACGGTCGGCGATCTGGGCGAATTGCCCAATGCGCTGCCCATGCTGCTGTTCCCGCAGATCCCGCTCAATCTCGACACGCTCTGGATCATCCTGCCGACCTCGATCGCCGTGGCGGCGGTGGGGCTGCTCGAAAGCCTGCTCACCGCCTCGATCGTCGACCAGATGACCGATACCAAGAGCGACAAGAACCGCGAGAGCATCGGCCAGGGCATTGCCAATATTGCCAGCGGCCTGTTTGGCGGCATGGCGGGCTGCGCCATGATCGGCCAGTCGGTGATCAATGTGAAATCGGGCGGGCGGGGGCGGTTGTCGACCTTTACCGCCGGCGCCTTCCTGCTGTTCCTGCTGCTGGTGCTGGGCGATATTGTCGGGCTGATCCCGATGCCGGCTTTGGTGGCCATCATGATCATGGTGTCGATCGGCACCTTCAGCTGGGGTTCGCTGGCCGATCTGCGTCGGCATCCGCGGCGCTCCAGCCTGGTCATGCTGGCCACGGTGATCACCGTGGTGGGCACGCATAACCTGGCGCTGGGCGTGGGGGTCGGCGTGCTGCTATCGGGCATTTTCTTTGCCTGGAAGGTGGCGCAGATCTTCCGCGTCAGCTCGGTGCTGAGTGCGGATGGGCGCGAGCGCGACTATGTGGTCGAAGGGCAGCTGTTTTTCGCTTCGGCCGAGAGCTTCCTCGACGCCATGGATTTCAAGGAAGATCTCGACCGGGTGCGCCTCGATGTCAGCAAGGCCCATATCTGGGATCTGACCGGGGTCAATGCCGTGGACATGGCGGTGCTCAAGTTCCGCCGCGAGGGGGTCACGGTCGAGCTGGTGGGCATGAATGATGCCAGCGCGACGATCATGGACGAGCTGGCAGTGCATGATCAGCCCGACGCCATGGCCAAGGTGCTGGGCCACTAGCGGCACAGGTCACGATCGGCAGAGGGGCTCCGCCAAAGCGGGGCCCCTTCTTTTTGCCCTGTGCCGTGCTGCGCGCAAAAAAAGAGCCAGCGCTTGGCTGGCCCTGTCAGGTGGTCAGGAGGGAGAGGTCACATCAGGAGCGGGCGATCAGCCCTCGTTGCGGCCGGGCGACCAATAGCGCCGGGTCGGGCGCTGCCGGGGCGTTTCGGCGGGCAGGGCCACATTGCGCAAGGCAAAGCGCGCCACTTCAAACATCAGCGCGAGAACCAGAAGGGTCAGCGGCACCATAAAGACCATGACCTGGGTATCGGGATTGGTGGCGATGGAGGCCGCGCTGGCCGGGGCAACGCCCGCCAGCACGCCGAGCACGGCACCGACCGTGACCAGGGCGCCCGAGACGATGGCATAGAGGCTGAAACTTCTGCGCTTGGGAGACGTAACTTCTTGCATGGGATGGTCGCCTTTCCTTGAATGCGCAGTGACGGCAATTAGCCACGCGAATGCGGTTCGAGTTTGTGCCGATTGGGGTGGCGGCGGTACCATTTCGCGGCGAAACTGTGGCAATGGGCCCGCAGTGCCGGGGAGAGGAGGCTGACATGCGGATATTTCTGGCCTTGCTGATGATGCTGATATGGCTGCCGGCGAGTGCAGCGCAGGAGGAGGCCGCGCCCTGGCAGGCGACGGTTACCGGACAGATCGAGGCGTTTCGCGCCGTCGATGGCGCGGCCGCTCTGGCGCTGGCCGGTGCCGGTTTTCGCGCCCAGTTCGAAGGGCAGCCCGAGGCGTTCTACGCGGCCATCCTGGCCAGCGGCTATGGGCCGGTGGTGCAGTCGCGCTCGCATAGTTTCGGGGCCTTCAACCGGATCAGCGAAAGCACGGTCGCGCAGGTGGTGCGGCTGGTGGGGCCCGATCAGGGGCTCTACGAGGCGCTCTACCAGCTCGAGGACGAGAAAGACGCGGGCTGGCGGGTGACCGGGGTGATGCTGCGCCGCGAAGCGGGCGTCGGAATCTGATCGCGCCGCTTGCCGGGGCCGGTGGCATTCTCTATCAGTGCGCCCGGGGTTTTCCGGGAGATTGATCATGGCTTTTCTGTCCGAGGCACTGGCGCGGGTGGCGCCGTCGGCGACGGTGGCGATCAGCCAGAAGGCGCGCGAATTGGCGCAGGCGGGGCGCGACATCATCGCGCTTTCGGCTGGCGAGCCCGATTTCGATACGCCGCTGCATGTGCGTGACGCCGCCAAGGCGGCAATGGATGCCGGCAAGACGCGCTATACCAATGTCGATGGCATTGCCGAGCTCAAGGAGGCGGTGGCCGCCAAGTTCCGGCGCGACAATGGGCTCGACGTCACGGCGGCAGACTGCTTTGTCAGCTCGGGCGGCAAGCAGATCATTTTCAATGCGCTGATGGCCACGCTCAATCCGGGCGATGAGGTCGTGGTGCCGGTGCCCTATTGGGTAAGCTATCCGGAAATCGTGCGGCTATGCGGCGCCGAGCCGGTCTTTGCCGTGGCCGATGCCTCGACCGGGTTCAAGCTGTCGCCGGCAGTGCTGGAAGCGGCGATCACGCCCAGGACCAAGTGGCTGATCCTCAATACACCCTCCAACCCGACCGGCGCGGCCTATACGGCGGCCGAGCTCCGGGGGCTGGCCGATGTGCTGCTGGCCCATCCGCAGGTGCATATCCTGACCGACGATATCTATGAAGTGCTGGTCTATGATGGCGGCAGCTTTGCCACCATTGCCCAGGTCGAGCCCAGGCTGCAGGCGCGCACGCTGACGATGAATGGCGTGTCGAAGTCCCATGCCATGACCGGCTGGCGCATCGGCTATTGCACCGGTCCGCGCGCGCTGCTGGCGGCCATGACCAAGCTGCAGGGGCAGTCGACCAGCTGCCCGACCTCGGTGTCGCAATGGGCGGCCGTGGCGGCGCTCAATGGCCCGCAGGATTTTCTCGACGACTGGCGCAAGGTGTTCCAGGCGCGGCGCGACCTCGTCGTGGCCGGGCTCAATGCCAGTGCCGGGCTGACATGCCTGGTGCCGGAAGGGGCGTTTTACGTGTTCCCCTCCTGCCAGCAGCTCTTGGGCAAGACCACAGCGGGCGGCACCAAGCTCACCACGGACGAGGACTTCGTGCTGGCCCTGCTCGAGGAGACCGGCGTGGCGCTGGTGCATGGGGCGGCCTTCGGCCTGGCGGGGCATTTCCGGCTGAGCTACGCGGCCAGCAATGCCGAGCTGGAAGAAGCGCTGCGCCGCATCCAGAGCTTCTGCGCGGGGATCGTCTAGCTCCGTGGCCCCCTTCTCCCCTTGAGGTAGAAAGTGCCGCGAAGCGGCGGATGAGGGGTTCCTTTCTGGCGCACCTGGCATGGGATGACGCAGCACCCCTCACCCTGACCTTCCGCTGAACGCGTCAGGTCGTCCCTCTCCCGCAAGGGGAGAGGGGGGACGCCACTCGGCTCCCTACTTGCCCATCCAGCTCATGAACCCCGTCGCGTTTCCGCCGGCTTCGGCGAACATCTGGGTGAGCTTGCTGGTGGATTGGTAGCTCTGCACCGCGGCCTGGTAGAATTTGTCGCTCCAGCCGGCGGCCTGGCGTTCCTCGGCGCTCATCGAGGAAAAGATCGAGATAATGTTCTGGGAGAAGGCGGTGGGGTCGCTCGACTTGGCGGCATTCTGGAAGCCGGCCAGCAGCGCGGCGCCCGATTTGGCGCGCAGGGCGGCCTGGGCAGCACTGGCTTCCTCGGGCGCGAATTTATTGTCGGTATTGAGCGCAATGGCCGAGAGCGTGCGGCTGGGGAAGCTCGACAGGTCGATATAGGTGCCGACAACGGTGTTCTTGTTGAAGGTGGGCGCCTTGCCGTCCTTGATCGCCTTGGCATAGAGCGCATCGAGCGAGGCGCGGGCGCCGGCGGCGACGTCCTTGATGTCCTGCTGCTGGGTCTGGCCGGCATTGGCCAGTGCCAGATAGAGCGCCACGGGATCGTGATCGCCGGCCTCGGGCATGGTCTTGGGATCGGACTGTAGCTGTTTCAGGCCGTCGGTGACCGCCTCGCGGCCGGCGATCCAGTCGGTGCCCTTCTTCTCCTCGTCGCCCAGGCTGTCGAGATAGGCGGCGGCGGCCTTGTAGAGGCCAGTATAGTCGCCGGTGACTTTGGCCACGGCAGCGGGGCCGGCCATGGCGGCCTCGAAGCGGCGCTGCATTTCAAGGCCGGCGGCGGCCTGCTCGTCGCTGCTGAAGCTGTCATCGCTGGCCATGGCGAAGAGCTCGCGCTGGTCGAGGCTGGAAAGGTCGACGGCCAGCTTGTCATTCTGCAGCGGGGAGGTGCGGCCGGCTTCGATCAACAGGGCAGTCAGCTTGGACTTGGTCTCGGCCAGCACGGTAGCGAAGTCCTTGGCCGCCAGGGCAGCCTGGGCCTCGCTGGAAAGGGTGATTTCGGTGGCGGCGCTGCCGGTGCTGCCGGAGGCGCTCGTCGTGCCGCCGGAACTGGTGGTATTGGCTGCAGTGGTCGCCGATTTGGCGGTCTGCCCATAGGCGGCGGTATAGGCGTTGGTGGGGTAAGCGGCGCTGACGGCAACCATGCTGGCCTCCTGCGATCGATCTCCAGAAGGCCATGCAAGCGCTATGCCGAGAAAATAATGAACAGAATCAAGCCGTCGGGGCGCTGCGACGAGGAAGGCCCGGCAGAACTTGCCGGGTCGGCGGCAGCAATGGCGGAAAGGAAAGGCCCCGCCCGAGGGGAGGGCAGGGCCCAGGGGTCAAGCGCCGAAGCGCCTGACCTTGGCGGGCGGCAGGTGGGCGCCGCAATTGATCGTCCCAATTATCGTTTAGCCTGCGCCGTCCTACAAACCCCCAATCGGCATCGCTGCCATGCAGATTTATCGGCGGGACGCGCCGGTCGAAAGAATCCAATCGGGAAAAAAAGAGGCTCCAACCGAAGTTGGAGCCTGATGATAGGGCCGAAGCCAAATCGTAAGTAGGGCCCGACGCAAGGGAGGAGGATATGCGCCTGACCGGTGAACCTGAGCCGCGGGAGGAGGATGCAGCTCAAATTCGTGTCGCCTAAACGCGGGTCCGAGGGAGGAGGATACGGAGCGGCGTCGCCA
>CAXBHD010000091.1:0-11830 GCA_963975335.1 uncultured Devosia sp.
GCGGTGATCCCCTGGCCGGTGGACTATCGCAGTACCGTCGCACCTGGACTGGCGCTGGATATCGACAGCCCGCTGCGCAATGTCGTCACGATCAGCGTGGCGCTGCGCGAGTGGATCGGCCTGCTCATCTATGCCGCGACCGGACGGATCGCGACGGTCTTGCCGGGGCCGGAGCTGACAGGGTCGGAATAGGCCGGGCATAAAAAAGGGCCGGGAAAACCCGACCCTTCAAAGGCATTATGACGGGGCTCAGGCGGCGGCGCGCGAGCCTTCGTCGAAGAACAGCGCCTGGCTGATCAGGGCCTTGACCATATCGGGGTTGAACGGCTTGGTGACGAGGAAAGTCGGCTCAGGCCGCTCGCCGGTCAGCAGACGCTCGGGGAAGGCGGTGATGAAGATCACCGGGACCGAATGGGTGTTGAGGATATCGTTGACCGCGTCGATGCCCGAGCTGCCATCGGCGAGCTGGATATCGGCCAGGATCATGCGCGGCTGGGTCTTGGCAAACATGCTGACCGCTTCCTTATGGGTGCGGGCAACGCTGACAACCTTATGGCCGAGACTTTCGACGAGCTGTTCGATATCCATCGCGATGAGTGGCTCATCCTCGATGATCATGATCTCGGTGGCCACCTGACGGGAGATTTCCATGGATGCCTCTTCAATGAGCGTGGAAAAATCCTTATCGCTGACGCCAAGGATTTCGGCTGCCTGAGGGTAAGTGAAACCCTCAACGGCGACGAGCAGGAAAGCCTGACGCGGGCGCGGGGACAAATTGCCCAGATTGTTGGCGGCGCGCTTTTCCCAGGCGTAAGTCGAAATCGGCTCGGGAACTTCGACAGCCGATGTGGAGAACAGGGCGGAGAACAGCTTGTAAAGCGCGATGCGGTCATTGCTCGCATGGGGAAACAGCGAGATATCCGCGATCAAGGTCTCCAGGGTGGCGGCGACATAGGCATCGCCCGACGTCTGCGACCCGGTTACGGCCCGGGAAAATCGCCGCAGATATGGCAAATGCGGCGCGATCCGCGTAGACAAAGTCATTAATGGCACTCCAAGTGACGCTGCAAGCTCGTGGACACACGAAGTTTACAAAACGGCCTGCGCCGACAAAAGTTCCCGCGAATGCGGAACTTTTTTGACGGGAGCGCATTTAGCCACCAAATAGCAACGTTTCAATCGATGGGACGGTCTCGTTCACAATGAAAAAGGACAAATCTTTGACTCAGCAACCGATGCGAACGCAGACGGCGCGGGCAGAAGACGGGCTGGGTCCGAATACGGATATCGGCGCGCGATTGCGGGCGCTTTATGGCGCGGTGCAGGATGAAGGCGTGCCTGAGCAATTGCTCGATCTGCTCGAAAAGCTCGACACTGCCGAACAGCAGCAATCCAGCAAGCCGGGCACACCCCGCGAGGGGAAGTAATATTATGACCGAAGCGTCGACACCGGCCGCCGAACCTACTTCTTTCAAGCGCGAAATGCTGGCTACCCTGCCCAGCCTGCGGGCCTTTGCCGTGTCGCTCACCGGCAAGCATGACAAGGCCGACGACCTGGTGCAGGACACGGTGATGAAGGCCTGGGCCAAGCAGACCAGCTTCGAAATGGGCACCAATATCAAGGCCTGGCTCTTCACCATTCTGCGCAACGAATTCTACAGCCAGATGCGCAAGCGCGGGCGCGAAGTGCAGGATAGTGACGGCGCATTTACCGAGCGGCTGTCGGTGCATCCGGCCCAATATGGCTCCATGGACATGCAGGATTTCAAGAAGGCCCTCGGCCAGTTGCCCGACGACCAGCGCGAAGCGGTGATCCTGATCGGGGCTTCGGGGTTTTCCTATGAGGAGGCTGCCGAGATCTGCGATTGTGCGGTTGGCACGATGAAGAGCCGGGTCAGCCGCGCCCGGACGCGGCTACAAGAGATTTTGCAGATTGTCGGGGAGACCGATTACGGTCCCGATGCGGTTTCCGCGCAGGTAACGACGCATAACCATTCGTTTTAGGGGCCGGGCGCCAGCGCCGCCGCGACCGCGCGGTGAAAATCGTCCTCGATCATCGGTTTGATAATGACAGGGGCGCCCGGAAAATCGGGGTGCCCCTGCTGCATTTTGTTGTCCATGGTGCTGAGAATGACGGCAATGCCGGCGTCACGCAGGCCATGCAGCAGGGGCCCGACATGGTCGGGCTGATGGCCGAGATCGACGATGGCCAGGCTGATGCTGGGCCAGAGGTGCTCATGGTCGCGCGCTTCCAGTGGTGAGCGGGCAAACAGCATCGGGCCAGTCATCAAGGTTTCGAGCATGCGCTGGATATCGAAAGCGACGAGGAATTCCGCCTCAACGATGAGGACTTTGTGGCCGGTAAGCATTGCGGGTTCCCAGATAAAGCCAGTGGGATGCGCGGAAATGGCGGAAACGTCATTTAACTTTGACATGTCGGAACCGGCCGGCAGTGATCGCGTTGGTTTGCAGACAAATCCCGTTCAAGGTTGCATGCGACGTGAGTGTAGTTCTTCCGACCTCGGGCCGGCGCGTCCCCTGCGAGCAGTGCCCCCTGCGTGCCATGCCGAATTTCCGGGAATTTGAGCCGAAGGAACTGCGCTTCATCTCGTCGTTCAAGACCGGCGAGCTGGTGGCGGAAACCGGGGCAACGCTGCTGTCGGAGGGGGCGCATAGCTCCCACCTCTATACGCTGCTATCGGGCTGGGCATTTCGCTACAAACTGCTGGCCGATGGCCGACGCCAGATCCTCAACTACATGCTGCCTGGCGATCTGGTGGGGTTGCAGGGGTCGCTGACCGGCGAGATGGACCATTCGGTCGAAGCGCTGTCGACGCTTGTCCTCTGCGTGTTCCAGCGCGACCGGCTCAACGAGCTGTTTCAAAATCATGCCGGGCTGGGCTTTGACATTACCTGGCTGGCCGCCCGGGAAGAACGCATGCTGGACGACCACCTGCTAAGTCTGGGGCGCCGTACCGCCGTGGAGCGCGCCGCCTATCTGCTGGCGTTCCTGCATCAGAGGGCCGCGTCGGTCGGCAATATGCTGGATCGCAATATTGTTCTGCCCATTACGCAGCAGCATGTGGCCGACACGCTGGGCCTGTCGATCGTGCATACCAACAAGACGTTGCGCAAGCTGGCGGAACGGGGCTTCATCCGCTGGCTGGACCGGTCCTGTGAAGTCGTCGATGTCGATGGGCTGATGCGGCAGGCCTCCTGGGAAGGCCTGCCCAAGGGCCGCCGGCCGCTGATATGAGCATGGTCCTGGATGCACAGACGGGCTGGCTGCTTGGCATAATCCTCGTGGTTTTGGCGCTTGGCGGCGCCCTGGTCTGGCGCCAACAGCGGCAGATCGGGGAGCTGGCGGGCCAGCACGCGCGTCTGCGGGAGGAAAACGCGGCCCTCAACACCAGTCTGGCCGAGCGGACCGCGGCGCTTCGGGACAGGCAAAGGCTGGCCGAGGGCGAGCAGGAGCGGCTCGAGGCGCTGTTGCAGGACACCAGCCACCGGATCGGCAATTCGCTGGCAACGGTCTCCTCGCTGCTGGGCCTGCAGATGCTGCGCAGCCCGTCGGCGGAGGTCAAACAGGCGCTGGAGGCCGCGCGGTCTCGCGTGCATGCCATTGCCTCGACGCATCGCCGGCTGCGGCTCGGCGATGACCTGCAAACCGCCAGTGCTGACGAATTTCTGGACGCCGTGCTGGAAGACATGGCCCGGACGACGGCGAGCAGCGCGGTGGCGCTGGTCAGCGAAGTCGACGCCATCCCGATCAGTGCGCGCGACGCGACGACATTGGGGATCCTGATCGGGGAACTGGTGAGCAATGCGCACCGGCACGGTTTCCCGGCCGGCCGGGTCGGGCGCGTGCTGGTGCGCCTGCAGCGCGACAGTGGCGGCATGCCGGTATTGTCGGTTGTCGATGATGGCGTGGGCATGGAGAGACTACTCGCCGCGGGAGAGGGCGGTCTGGGCTCGGTGATCGTCAAGCAATTGGCGCAGCAGTTTGGCGGCGTGCCGCACTATGAGCGCAGCCAGGCTGGTGGGCTTGCCGTCAGCATTGCCCTGCCCGGGCTCGTGCGGGAGCCGGCCGACGGCTAGACAAAGCGGATGGCGTTGAGGCCTGCCTGGTGATCGCAGGAGGGCGTGTGTCGGCCCGGCAATTCGGCCCGGCGCCAAGCCGGTTGCGCGCGGCCGGCCAGGGCCGCCGCAAGAGTTTGCGTTTATCTGGGAACCGAATGGGCGCGCGCGGCGTTTCTTGTGACGTCCGGCCGAATTGGGTACTGGTCGGATGAATTTGGTTATGCAGGACGCAACGTGACAGATAATGGGGCTGCACTGCCGGGGCCGGTCTTGGCAGCTGTGACGGACAAGAAGCGCTTGGACGTCGTATCGGCATTTCGGACTCCGGATGGTGAAGCTGACGTCGATTTCGATCGGCTGAGCCGCACCGCTGCGCATATTTTCGGAACCGACATTGCCATCATCGCCGTGGTGGATGCGGAACAGACATGGTTCCGCTCCTGCATCGGGCTGGAGGAGATGACCGGCAGCCGGACGGATGTGGCATTTTGTGCGCATACCCTGGCCGTGCCGGAAACGGGCACTCTGGTGGTGCTCGATGCCCGGCAGGATGACCGGTTCCGCGACAATTCCCTGGTCACGTCCCACCCCTTCGTGCGTTTTTATGCCGGTGCGCCGATCCTGGTTGCCGGCCAGAAGATCGGCTCGCTCTGCGTGCTGAGCGACAAGCCGCGCGCTGCAGTCGATCCGGCCATGCTCGAGCAGCTCAGCAATCTGGCGGGTGTCGCCGGCGCCCTGTTTTCGCTCAAGGAAGAGGCCAGGGTGCGCGCCCGGACAGCGGCCGCTCTGCTGCGCGAGGAATGGCGCCACGCGCTGACGCTTGAAGCGGGCAAGGTGGGGAGCTGGGTCTGGGACATTCGCACCGGCGAAATCGCCTGCAACGAAATGTTCCGGCGCATGTATGACCTGCCCGAGACCGGGACGATCCAGCTGCAACAGGTGCTCGATGCCACCCATCCCGCCGATCTGGCCACGGTTGAGGCGGGCATTGATGCCAGCCTGCGCGAGGGTGTCGACTATGCGGCGGAAGCGCGCGTCGCCCGTACCGGCCGCTGGCTGACCATGCGCGGTCGCGTCTATCAGCGCGACACCGAAGGCAAGCCGCTGATCATGATGGGCGCCAGCACCGATATTACCGAAAGCAAGCAATCAGCCGATCAGACCCGGCTGCTGCTGCGCGAGCTCAATCACCGGGTCAAGAATACGCTGGCGATGATTCAATCGGTGGCGCGGCAGACAGTGCGCCAGAACCCCGATCCCGAGGCCTTTATCGAGGCGTTTTCCGGCCGGCTGCGGACGATTTCGGCCGCTCATGTGCTGCTGGCGGATCGCGACTGGGCCGGGGTCCAGCTCGATGAGATCATTGCCGCCCAGCTCGGCGAGAATTTCCGCAATAATCCACAGCGCGCCGAAGTGGTGGGCGAAGACGTTATGCTGCCCGCCGATCATGCGCTGGGCCTGGGATTGATCCTGCATGAGCTGACCACCAATGCACACCGCTATGGCGCGTGGTCGAGCCAGGGGGGCATTGTCAGCCTTACCTGGACGTTTCAGGAGAGCCCGTCTCGCGGCCTGACGCTTAAATGGCGGGAACGCGGCGGTCCCCTGGTTTCTCCCGCACAGGAGCACGGGTTGGGGGCGCGTCTGATCCAGCGCAGCCTCGCCAAAGTGCTCGATAGCGAAGTGAAGCTGGAGTTTCGTCCCGAGGGCGTGGCGGCCGATGTCTGGCTGCCCCTGCCGGCCGAGCCCGCCTAACAGGCGGGCCCAGCACCGATATCAGAGGTCGTCGTCATCGCTGCCGCCACCATTGGTGACGATCAGATAGGCGGCAATGGCGGCCGCGGGCAGGCCCAGCGTCCGCAAGAGCGGCGAGCGCAGCAGCATGGGCAACGCGGCCATCGCCGCCGTGGTCATGAAGGCGCCGGCCTCGCTTGAGCGGCGCTTCTGCACCAGTTCGCGCTTGCGGCGCCCTTCGCCAATGCGGGCACCCGCATAGACGGCCAATGCCAGAAGCAGAAATGCCCCCGCAAAGATCAGCGAGGCGTAAAGCGGGCCAACCTCCTGGGCGAGCGCGATATAGCCGGCGGCCACCAGGAAGCCGGCACCAAGCAGGCCGAGGACGATGATAATGGCATTGATGATCACCGCGCGCTTGATGCGCCCGGTGAGATGGTCAACCTCGAGACCGAGAAGACTCGCCAGCGGTCCAAGAAAATTCATGGCGCTCAGTGCCGCGACAGCAGGGCCAGAACGTAACCAATGCCAATGGCGGTGGCGACGGCAGTCAGGGGCTTTTCGCGGATCGTATCCTTGAGCTGCTTTTCCATGACGCTGGCCTGATCCTGCACGTCTTCGATCACGTGCTGGCCCTGGCGCTGGATATGGCGCAGTTCGCTGCGGGCCGTATCGGTGGCATCCGAAACCTTCTCGCTGCTCAGCTTGGACAGGGTGGCGGCAATGGCCTTGAGATCGGCCTGCAACTGCGAAACCTGGTCTTCAAGCTTTTCCTCGCGCGGGGTGCTGTCGGCACGCGCGGCGCGGCTGCGGGCTGCGGGCTTGGTGCGGTTGGGGGCAAGATCGGGTGTGGTGGCCATAGGACGCTCCTGTTTTCAATATTCCCATAACGCTGCAATAGCGCAAGCAGTTCCGCAACGGGGCAAACGGCAGAAAAAAGCACCCCGAGACGCAAAAGGCGCATCGGGGTGCTTTGAGACGGCGCGGTGTGGCGTGCCGGCCTTGGGGCTAGATATTGCCCATCAGGGCCAGGATGATGACGATAAGGAGCACGGCGCCCAGGATGCCCGAGGGGAAATAGCCGTAGCTGCGCGAATAGCCCCAGGTGGGAAGCGCCCCGATCAGTGCCAAGATCAGGATGATGATGAGAATTGTACCCAAGCCCATGGTCGTTCTCCGTTATGCAATGGTCATGATGAAAGTGACGCTAGAGGATGGCGAGCATCAGGCCGGTGATGGCGGCGATGATCAGCAAGGCCGGCGCCGAGGCCTTCAAGACATCGCCGTAATGGGTCTGGCCGTCATAGCCTTCCGTCCATACCATTGCCGTGCGGCCGGCATGTTCGAGTGTGTCACGGTCGATATTGGTCAATGCTGCCTCCACCCTTACCGAGCGCTGAGGCGGGGTGACCCCGTCCGCGCGCCACGCCAGTTTGCGTCTGGTCAGAACGAGCGGGATGATTTTTGGTTCCGCCGATCGGCTGTGCCCGAGCGCTACTGAACGCGCAGCACGTCGACCGATTGCTTGGCTTCGTGCGAGCCATGGGTCTTGAGCACGCCAACGATGGGCGACACGTCGGCATAGTCCCGGCCATGGCCAATGGCGATATGGTCCGGCCCGGCGAGAATGGCATTGGTGGGATCGAACTCGACCCAGCCCATATCCTGGCCGCACCAGGCCCGTATCCAGGCATGCATGGCATCGGCCCCTTCAAGCCGGGGCTTGCCGGCGGGGGGATTGGTGCGCAGAAACCCCGAGACATAGCCTGCCGGGATGCCCAGGCCCCGCAGACCGGCGATCATGACATGGGCGAAATCCTGACAGACGCCGCGGCGCAGGGCAAAGGCCTCAGCCGGCGTCGTGCTGACCTGGGTCGCCTTGGGGTCGTAGGCAAAGTCGCGATGGATGGACAGGCAGAGCGCATTGGCAGCCGCCAGGACCGAGGGCGCCGCCTTCGTGGCGGCTCTTGCATAGCTGACAATGGCGGGATCGAGCGGCACACGGGGCGAGGCGGCAAGAAAATGATGCGGACTGCCGGCGGCGACGGACCATAGACCGGTGATCTCCTTGTGCAGGCCGGCAATGGAAGGGGACAGGTCGATCGGGGCGGCAAGCTCTTCGACATGGACGCGGGCTGTCAGCCGGATCACCAGGCTGTCATGGGGCTCCACATAGGCGATTTCGGTCGCCAGATTGCCGAAGAAATCACTGAAGGTGCTGATCCGCTCGGGGCGCGGCGCAAAGGACAGGCTTGAAGCGACAATGCGCTGCACACCCGGAATGGTGATGGGGGCCACCCGCACCAGGTGACGCCCGCCCAGCACGGGGGCGTCGTAATCATAGCTCATTTCGAGGCGCACATCGTAAAGCATGGCACTACACCAGATAGGCCGCGGCGATGAGGCCGGACAGGGTGACGATATCGCCGGCCAGCTTGTCGAGGCGTTCTGGCACCATGTCGGTGGCGTCGGCAATGCGCAGCTCGGTTTCGATCGCCAGGGCCGCCTTGGCGGAAGGCGACAGCTGGCCGTCGACCACGCCGCCGGGCAGCATTTCGATCTGGGCGCGCAGCTCGGCGAGCTGGAAGATGGCCGAGCGGGGGTTGAGAGGGTCGAGGATCAGCAGGTCCACGACACTCTGGGCGCCGGCACTGACCGAATAGCGGCGGCGATGGCTCATGACGCTGTCGCCGATTTCGAGCAGCATCTCGACCGAGCCATTGGGGGCATCTTCCCGGGTCAACCAGGCGGCGATGCGGGTAATCTGGATGGCGCGCTCGAGGCGTCGACCCAGCTCGAGAAACCGCCAGCCCGCAAAACGATACATGTTCTCATGCACCAGCCCCGAAAAGCCTGCCAGCTTGCGCAGCAGCACCGTCATGGCATGGGTGGAGTCGTCGCCAGAGCTCACGCGCGTGCCAAAGCGCTGGGCGGTCTTTTGCAGATCGGCAAGCGCCAGCCAGCCATCGGGTGAAAAGCGGTCGCGGATCTGGCCGGCGCTGCGCACGGCGCTGTTGATCGAGGCCAGCAGGCCCCGCGGCATTGGTTCGGCGGCATCGACGTCGATCGTGTCCAGGAAATCGGCGCAATGGGTCAGGATCGGCAGGTCGGCACTGGACAGCTCGCCCAGCCGGGCGTGATAGGCGCGCAGAATGCGCAGCGTGGCCTCGCAGCGCTCGGCATAGCGGCCAAGCCAGATGAGATTGTCGGCGGCGCGGCTGGGAAGGTCGCCCACCGTGCTGCGCACCAGGGTCTTGCCGTTATTGGGGAGCAGGGAAACATGCTCGACCGGCTGGGAGGACAGAACCCAGACGTCGGCGGCCTGGCCACCGCGCTGCATGGCGATGGCGCTGGTATCATGGCTCGAGCCGACGCGGGCAAAGCCGCCAGGCATGATCGACCAGCCGTCGCGGGTGCGCGCCGCATAGACGCGCAGCGTGATCGGGCGGGGCTGCAGCTTGCCATTGACATAGACGGGCGCGGTGGAGAGCTGGACCTGTTCCTGACCGACAAAGCCCGTGCCATTGTTGCGGATGGACTCGATCGCGCGGGCCTTTTCGTCCGGCGCCATGGTCGAGCCCAGCTTGGTGCCGACCAGATCGTCAAAGGGCAGGGTGGTGGCAAAGGCCGGGCCAATCATCAGGTCATCGAAATTGTCGATGACATGCTGCTGTTCGGCCGGCTGGCCACACCACCAGGTGGCAATTTCGGGCAGCGCCAGGGGCTCGCCCAGCAGCTTGCGCGCCAGGCGGGGCATGAAGGCGGCGAGAGCCCGGGTTTCGAGCAGGCCGGTGCCCAAGGCATTGATCATCGAAATCGAGCCATGGCGCAGGGCATCGACCATGCCCGGCGTGCCGATGCGGCTGTCATAGCGCAGCTCGAGGGGATCGACAAAGGCCGCATCCATGCGTCGCCACAGCGCGCTGACCGGCATCAGCCCAGCCACGGTGCGCACCATGACCTTGCCGTCCTGGACGATCAGGTCCTCGCCTTCGAGCAGCATCAGGCCGAGATAGCGGGCGATATAGGCGTGTTCGAAATAGGTCTCGTTGAGCTGGCCGGGGGTGAGAATGCCGACCCAGCCGCCATCGCGCTTGGCATCGGCGAACAGCATGTCGCGAAAATCGCGGAAGAAGCCGGCCAGGCGCTGCACGTTCATGTCGGCATAGATGTCGCTCAGCGCATGGGTGGTGGCGACGCGGTTTTCCAAGGCGAAGCCGGCCCCGGATGGCGCCTGGGTGCGGTCGCCCAGCACCCACCAGGCGCCATCGGGGCCGCGGCCGAGCTCGAAAGCGCAAAAATGCAGATAGTGGCCACTGGTGGGCTTGATGCCGACCAGGGGCCGCAGGAACTCGTTGTTCTGGGCAATCAGTTCGGGCGGCAAAAGGCCCTGCTGGACCAGATTATTGTCGCCGTAAATGTCGGCGACCACGGTTTCGAGCAGTTCGACGCGCTGGATCAAGCCGGTGCTGATGCGGGCCCAGTCGGCCTCATCGACCAATAGGGGGACATGGGCCAGCGGCCAGGCGCGCTCGTGGCTCTCGGTGCCCTCATAGGTGCGATAGAATACGCCGGCGTCGCGCAGATATTGATTGGCGCGCTCGAAGCGGGCGCCGAGCTCACCCGGCCCGAGCTTGTCAAAGGCCGCCATGAGGGCCGACCAGCCCGGACGCACATTGCCCTCGGCATCGATCATCTCGTCGGGAATGCCCGGATGCAGCTGATAATCAGCAATAATGCTGGGAATAGCCAGCTCCCCGTCGCGATCTTGGTCGTGTGTGTTCATGGGCTACCAGAAGCGCGGCGGCCGACGCAGGTCAAGCGTCAACGGGAATTCGTCCGCAGGCTTTTCAAGGCGCAGTTCATAGCCGCCGGCCGTGTAATTGTGCGGGATGAAGCGGGCGAGACGACGGGCCTCGGCCTCGTTGCCATTGACGGGGAAAGTATCATAGCTGCGGCCGCCCGGATGGGCGACGTGATAGACGCAGCCACCGACCGGACGCTGGGTCCAGCGATCATAGATGTCGAAAACCAGAGGCGTATTGACCGGCAGGGCCGGATGCATGCCCGAGGCGGGCTGCCAGGCCTTGTAGCGGACACCAGCGACGGCGGTGCCGGCCTGATCGGTGGTGCGCAGGGGAACCGGGCGCTGGTTGCAGGTAACGGCATAGCGTTCGGGGTTGAGGCCGGTCAGCTTGACCTGCAGGCGCTCGACCGAGCTGTCGACGAAGCGCACGGTGCCGCCAATGGCGCCCTGTTCGCCCATGACATGCCAGGGCTCGAGGGCCTGGCGCAGTTCGAGGCGGACGCCGTCATATTCAACTTCGCCGCAGAAGGGGAAGCGGAATTCGAGCTGGGCGGTGAACCAGGCCGGATCAATGCTGAAGCCATGCCGATCGAGATCGGCAATGACATCAAGGAAATCGGCCCAGACATAGTGGGGCAGCATGAAGCGATCATGCAGCGTGGTGCCCCAGCGGGTGAAGCTGCCATCGAGCGGGCTGGTCCAGTAGCGGGCGATCAGTGCGCGAACCAGAACCTGCTGCGCCAGTGCCATGCGGGCATTGGGCGGCATCTCAAAGCCGCGGAACTCGACCAGGCCAAGCCGGCCGGTAGGGCCATCGGGCGAATAAAGCTTGTCGATGCAGATCTCGGAGCGATGGGTATTGCCGGTAACGTCGACGAGCAGGTTGCGGAACAGGCGGTCGACCAGCCAGGGCAGGGGCGCGGGCTGGCCCGATTGCGGATGCGGCACCTGGGCCATGGCGATTTCGAGTTCGTAGAGACTGTCGTGGCGGGCCTCGTCGAAGCGCGGTGCCTGGCTGGTCGGCCCGATGAAGAGGCCGGAGAACAGATAGCTCATGGCCGGGTGGCGCTGCCAATGCAGTATAAGGGACTTGAGCAGGTCCGGCCGGCGCAGGAAGGGACTGTCATCGGGCGTGGCGCCGCCGACCACGACGTGATTGCCGCCGCCGGTGCCGGTATGGCGACCATCGATCATGAACTTGTCAGCACC